>NZ_DASTAT010000101.1 GCF_035712445.1 Oligoflexus sp.
AAGCGCCGCTGCTGTCCATCCCGAACAAAATACTGGGTGCTGAATCCTGTGGAATCAAAGCCATTCACGATCTGCAGCTGCAGCGTCTCGCTGCCTATCTGATTCTTGTACTCGGCCCCCAGTTCACTCCACCCCGAGGGGATCAGATGCTCCTCGCTCTCAGCCCTTATCGTTCCCAGATAATCAAAGGGCTCGTGATGCAGGGGCAGAAGTCCAAAGGCGACCGGAATGCGGCCCACCCGGATACGCTGCGGTCCTGACTTATGCTGCAGGAAAAGCTTTTCCAGCTGAACTTCGCCGCCTTTTTCGATTTCCGATTCGTATTCCCCGCCCTCATCATACTCAAGCTCCATGGCCGACCCGGTTCCGCCATGCTCGATTTCGAGTTCCGCTTCGAATTCAAAGTTCCGCGGCAGCTCCTTTTCGATTTCAAGAATGAAACGCTTCGCATCCAACACAGCCCGTCGGTCGCTTTTGGAACCCTTGGCCGTGGCGCGCGGATCATCTCCATAATCCGCGAAGGAAAAGACAAGGTCCCCGTAACCTGACAGGTGCAGGGGACGGTCCGCGGCCTCAGCCAAAGCCAGGCCTCCCGACAGCGTCAAACCCAAAGCCAAGGACATGGCAGGGAGTTTCGATCTCATGAACATACTCCGCTCAAAGGTGCCCCCGCTCAAACCCCGAGCCGGAGGCATTTTGAAAATGATAATGATTCTTATTACAATATTTGATCCAAACGCATCCGAAAAATGCGGGCTACCAAGACTTCTGGAATTGCAGATCTTTGGGACGGGGCTGGTTCTGGTCAGGATGGCCAATGACCATTCTTTGGACGGAAGCTGTAGGAATTTTAGTCAGTTGGAATCTTTGGACAGCAAGCGCGCTAAAATTACCGCCAAGCTATGTCAAGAAAGCATAAGAATATTCGAATGTTAATTGATATTGAAAGTAATTCTCAATATCTATAGGATAAAATCCGATGAGAGATAAAATTTTGGAGGAAGGCTTTCATGATCGTCTGTCTTTGCTTCGGTGTGAATAATAGGGCCATTGAGCAGTTGAAAGAGCAGGGCTGTGAGACCCTGCGCCAAATTCAAAGCAAATGCCAGGCTGGCAGCAGCTGCGGGGCGTGCATACCCGAGCTGAAAAAATCCCTGCAGGAGAATAATAAAAAAGCTGCTCAGGATTCTTCACGCAGTTGCTGAGCCAGATAATTCACGGCGGTCAGCTCCTGAATCAGTCTCAGCTGCGTTTCAAGCCAGTCGATATGCTTTTCCTCATCTTCCAGAATATGCTCAAAGAGTTCCCGGGATGTATGGTCCCGGGCATCCACTGCGATCTGAATCGCTTTCTTCAAACGATCGACAGCATCGTATTCCAGTTTCAGATCAGCTTCGAACTGCTCCTTCACCGTCTCGCCGATGTTGATTTTCATGAGCCTTTGAACGTTGGGCACGCCTTCAAGGAAGAGGATGCGGTCCATCAATTTTTCTGCGTGCTTCATTTCATCGATGGATTCATGACGGACGATGTGGGCTATGCGATCATAGCCCCAATCCTTACACATTCTGGCGTGTAAAAAGTACTGATTAATGGCCGTCAGTTCGCCCGTCAATATATCATTGAGGGCTTCGATGACTTTCGCATCACCTTTCATAGCGTCTTCCTTATCCACGGGGGTTGTGTTGATCGCGTCAACTCCACCTTGTATGGATAAGGGCATCAGACCTTCAGTTCAATGATTATTTGCTGTTCTTATTGATATGCAAGGCCACGGTCTTGACCAGATTATGGATGTTAATGGGCTTGGTCAGGTGGTCGTTGCATCCTGCTTTGAGGGCATGCTCGCGATCCTCCTTCATGGCCGCCGCCGATATCGCCAGGATCGGGGTGGTGTAGCCCCGACTTCTGAGTTCGCGCGTGGCCGTGAATCCATCCTTGACTGGCATCTGCAGATCCATGAAGACAATGTCGAAGGGTTTACTCAGGGCTTCGCGAATCGCCTCTTCGCCATTTTCAGCGACCGTCACTTGAGTCCCGTACTGGCCCATGATTTGACTCAGAAGAATCTGGTTATCGGGCGAATCGTCGACGATCAGAACATTCAAGCCCCAGAACTTGCTCTCCTCGCTCAGCGACTCGCGGCGGGCCAGGTCAGGCTCCAGGGTATCGCGGGCTTTGAATGCGCCCTTCACACTATGGGTTTTGATGGCAATGGAAAAAGTCGAGCCGCAGTTCGGTTCACTCTGCACCAGCTCGACGTTGCCGCCCAGGGCCACGGCCAGACGCCGCGACAGGATGAGGCCAAGGCCCGTTCCTCCGTATTTGCGGGTTGTGGAAGAATCAGCCTGCGAAAAAGGTTTGAAAAGATGCTCGCGGTTCTCTTTCGGAATGCCCCTGCCGGTATCCTGGACCAGGATTTCAAGCAGATATTCCCGAGATTCGGGCAGGGCTTTTCCCATGAGCTTGACGGACACGCCCCCGCGGCTCGTGAATTTGATGGCGTTGCTGATGACGTTGATCAGAATCTGCTGCAGGCGCGTAGGGTCTGTCGTGATGGAATCAGGAACGCCCTCTTCGCTGTGAATGCGAAGGAAGATGCCTTTTTCCTTGGCCTTATGCTCCAAAAGCAATTCGATATTCCGCATCAGCACCGAAAGGGAACAGGGTATGCGCTCAAAATCAATCTTGCCCGCCTCAACCTTGGAAAGATCGAGGATGTCATCGATCAGCTGCAGAAGGAGCTGCGCGTTGCGCCTGATGGCACCGGCGAATTGAACTTTTTCTTCCTCGCTATAGGTCTTATCGAAGAGCAGCTCCATGAAGCCCATGATGGAATTCAGAGGCGTGCGGATTTCGTGGCTCATATTGGCCAGGAAAAGGCTCTTTGCCTGGTTGGCAGCTTCTGCCCCTTCCTTGGCCCGCCGCCAGGCCTCCTCGATCTTCTTCCTTTCGGTGATATTTCGAACAATGCCCGTGAAGGTCCGCTGCCCCTCGGAGGTCAATTCCCCGAACGAGACTTCCAACGGAAAAGCGTGCCCGTTGCGATGCAGCCCCTGGAACTCAAGATCCTTGCGCGTCATTTCCAGAAGGTCGAATCCTTCGGATTGAAGGGCCGTAGGGATCAGGAAATTAATCGACTTCTGTGCCAGCTCTTCACGCGAGTAGCCAAACATCGTTTCCGCCGCGTGATTGGCGAACAGGATCTGCCCGTTGCCGGAAAAAGTGAAGATGGCATCGGAGGCCGCTTCGGTGACGATTCGATAGCGCTCCTCGTTCTCCTTCAGGCTCACGATCATCCTTTGGAGCAGCTGCTGGCTTTCCTGCTGTTTGATCGTCTGGATGCGCAGCTCCTCTTCCAGACGTTTGCGCTGGACCGAATTACGCAGGATCTGGCAAAGCGTATCGCCATCCAGCTTCGCCTTCGAAACGAAATCCTGAGCGCCCTGGCTGATGAGTCGGGTCGCGAGGTCGCGATCCTCGATGGAGGTCAGGATCACAATAGGGATGGTCGGGGCTTTGGCAAATGTTTGCGGAAGCGTTTCAACGCCCGCGCTATCGGGCAGGCGCAGATCAAGGAGGATGACATCGATCGGGTCGACATCAAGCCGCTTCAGCCCGCCTTCCAGCGTCCCCTCATGGACGCAGCGGAAGGCATTGCCCAAGGACTTTCTCAGGTGTCTCTGAATCATGGCCGCGTGATCATCATTGTCTTCGACCAAAAGGATCTTAAGGGCTTCCATATTCATCCACCTTTATATCGAGGAGTGGAGCGGCGCGGAACGTTGTTCCATTGACCCCAGTACTCTTGAAGATCCTCGGCCATCTTTCGGAACGATTGAAAATCCAGCGGTTTCACCAGGTAACTGTTGGCATGATTTTGATAGACGTTTTTGATATCACTCTCGGCGTTGGACGTTGAAAGGATGATGACGGGAATATCGGCCAGTTCGGGGTCTTTTCTGATTTCACTGAGCACCTCATGACCACTGAGCTTGGGCAGTTTCAAATCCAGGAGGACGACATCAGGATCAGCACTCGCCTGGAAAGGAGGTTCATGACGCAAATAAGCCAGCGCATCCACCCCATTCTCCACGTGGTGCAGTTCACAGTCGAACGGCTGCCCCTTCATCGCTCGGGTCAGGATAGCGGCATGATCCAGATCATCTTCAACCAGAAGGAACCGAATTTTCTTACGCGTCGGATTATTGTGCAAGAGCATGCCTCCCGTCGGAGGACAGGCTGTAAGACTTGGGAATGGAGACCCAAAACGTCGCGCCCTGTCCCAAATCCGATTCCACCCAGACCTTGCCACCGTGCAGCGCCGCGACGCGAGCCACGATTGCGAGCCCAACACCTGTCCCCTCCTTCCTGTTTTGCTGCTTCGTCTCCAACCGTTCAAAAAGGGCGAATATTCGCTGGTGATGCTCAGGGGCGATGCCTTCGCCGTTGTCTTTCACGAAGATGAGCCACTCCGTGTCTTCTTCCCTGGCTCCTACTTCAATCATCGGCTGCATTTGGCTCACTCCATACTTCAGGCTATTTGTCAGCAGGTTTTCAAAGAGCTGGCGCATGCGAAATCGGTCGACGTGCAGGACAGGGAGGGGCGCGCTTATGTGAAATTTCAGGTTCAAGGGCTTCTCCAAGGCATCAAGATCAAGCCAAACCTCCTGGACAAGCTTTTCCAAATCCACATCTTCCCCTTGAAGCTGCATCTGCCCGACATGACTCAAACGCAAGAGGTCATCAATGAGCTGAGTCATTCGTCTATTGGCCCGTTCCAATCGGTTCAAGGAATCCAGGACGCTCGCATCGGTATCGGCGGGCAGATCCTCCCGCAGGAATTGTATGAAAGACATGCTCGTGACGATCGGCGATTTCAGATCATGGGATACGATATAGACAAACTGCTCCATTTCCTGGTTTTTTTGATGGATCATGGTTTCAATCTTCTTGCGTTCGGTGATGTCCACCACGGTCGCGAGGACCATGACGGCCCCATTCATCGTCAATGGGGTCAGACCGATTTCTATGGGAAATTCCTGTCCATCCTGCCGAAGCCCAAAGAGGTCCCGTCCCGATCCCATCGCCCGAATCTGGGGATCCGCCATGAAATTCTTGAAGTAGGAATCATGATTGCGACTGAAACGCAAAGGAATCAGGGCATCTATGGTTCTGCCTAAAAGCTGCGACCGACTGTAGCCGAACATTTTTTCCGCCTGGGGATTCACCTGGACGATCATCTGATCAGCGTTCACGATGATCAGCCCGTTGGGCGACGATTCCACCACCATGCGGAACTTCTCTTCGACTTGCCGGCGCCTCGTTATATCGACGACGGCGACAAGAACAAAGAGCCCATGCTCTGTGTGCAGCGGATTCAGCCCTACTTCAAGCGGAAATTGCCGCCCGGATCGGTGCAGGCCGTAGAGATCGCGTCCTTCACCCATGGCGCGTTTCTGAGGAGAAAGGAAGAATGCTTTCATAAGTTCCGGATGGTGATGACGAAAGGGTTCGGGGATCAGGACGTCAACCGACTGTCCTTGCAATTCCTGTCGGGTGTAGCCGAATTGATTTTCAATCTCCCCGTTGCAAAACAGGATACGACCCTGGCTGTCCACCACGATCAGCCCGCTGGGCAAGGCTTCCACAATTTCAAGGACAGGCAGCTGCTTATCCATCAATTTCCCAAAGGTATAGGATGACAAGCCCTGTCTCCACTTCCAGCTGATTGCAGAGATTCTTACGATTTATGAAGTGAGTTACGCCTAGATTTTAACAGAATTGCACTATGGGTGGCTGTGCAAAGTATTATGAATTTTTCGGAAGATTCACTCATTTTCACTGCGAAAAATTTCATCACGGGACCGAAAAAGATGAATGTCACATGCTTCAAGCAAGCTTGGAACGCAAAGCTCACTTGGAGCATGATCGCATGATTCAACTCACATTTTCGCTGACAGATTCGCCCATAAGATCCTTTACTTTCTTCATGAAATCATCCGTACTCTGCCACTTGCTAATAAATATGTAGTGATAGTGTTCCTGCGTTTCAAATTTTTGTTCTTCCAGATCCGTGCTGCTGATCATGGCCAAAGGTCGATCGATTTGCTGCGATTTCAGGAATTGGATAACTTCCTCGCCCGTGCCATCCATAAGGTCATAGTCGATCAAATAGCCATCGTAGTCGCTCAGAGCGCTGTGTTTGAGCTTCTGAAGGCTGCCGATGCACTGAACGGTAAAACCAAAGGCCTCGGATGCCTGGGCCGCTATACGCGCGAATACGGGATCATCGTCGATAAGAAGAAGGCGTTGCATAATGACTCCTCTATTGTCAAAAGTTCAGTGTTCCCACTCTTCAAGGTACTGTTCGAGGGCACTTTCCGCGATTTTGAACTCGTTCCGTATCTGATCGAGCGCATGGGTATCAATCCGCATTTTGTTTTCCAGAGATGTTTGTTCCCAATGCAGCAGAATCTGAGACAGTCGGAGCGCTCCGATGTTATGCGACATCCCCAGCATTTTATGCACGAAATGATTGACCTGTTCGGGGTTTTGCGTTTCCAGGCCTTCAATAAGCTTGGCGATGTATTCAGGAAAGTTCTTCTCAAAAACCTGGAACAGCCGTGGAAGCATTCGATCTTTCGACATCCTCGCATCCATTTCCCTATATTGAGCCAGCAAATCTTCATTCAGAATACTCTGACTGCCTGGATCCACAGGTTCGTCTTTCTCGTCGTTTGCATTCATCATACCTGCAACCTCTCTATGGAATTTCACTCAAATCAGGGCTTGACCCTGTCTTGGACTCTTCGATTTCCGACGCGTATTTCTCAAATGAAAAAGGCTTCCTTTTCAGACAGCTTTCGAAAGCTTTCGCAGCAAATTATTTCATGCAAGGACGCGCGTTGCGCGATCGCGAAGAATGAAGCATTTTTTCCAATTACTTGCTGATCATGGTTCACAAAATTCCAAGCCCTTTTCATGAGCTTATCGAGCATCAGAAAATCAATGCAGAGGAGCCGTGAATTCGAAGCGCGCATTTTGCGATAGGATTTATGATCGGTGGGAGCCGATTGCTTAGAGCACATATCAGAAGTGAAAGGAAACGACGTATGAAGCCATTGGAAAAGGCGGCGGCAGGCAAGGCGCTCCAGCAGAAAAGCGACCGGGCAAGGATCGTTCTTATCGATGATGATCCCGTTTATGGTGCTGTCATAAGACGATGGGCGGAGCTGGAGAAAGTCAATCTTGATGTTTACAATTCCCTGGATGACCTTGGATTTCTAGGTCTTCTGTCCAAGTATGATGTCGTGATCGTCGATTACGATTTGGGGGAACTTAATGGCAAGGACGTCGCTGATTATATGGCGACTCTTTTCAATAATAAACCGATGGTGATGATCAGTCTTGTCGATCGCAGCACGGAGATCATGAATTGCCCGTCCTGCGTCAAGGCCTTTATGAAGAAGTCAGCGGGTTACGAAAAGATTCTCAATACGGCCTTGAAGCTGGGCTTGGATAAAAAGTCCGCGTACTGAGGATACTATTCGATCAAGACAGGGCATTCATCGCCTGTGCAGTCGGCATCGGGCTCAAGGCGTCTCGTTTCTGCCGGACGCTCGTTTTTTTCAGGAGCCGCCGCTTCTTTTTCATTCGGGATGGCCGTGTCAGCTATCGTGCTCACGTTTTTCGTTTCGATCAATTCCACGTCCGTGGACTCCACCTGCGAAGTCACAGCCACAGTTTCCGAGTAACTCTCCACACGCAGAACATAGGTCTGGCCCCCACGCGCCAGCGTCACCTGCTGAGGACCAAGGTCCCGCAATTCAAGATCGGCGTCCGTAAGGCGGTCCCCCTTGTGCAAAATGCGCGTCTTGCCGGAAGCTCTGTCATGCAGAACGGCTACGGACTGTCCTTTGGCCTGCGTCCCTTCCACATGGATCACGCCGACCAGCGTCAAATTCTTGACAAAGGGATCGCTGAGAGGGGACGCTTGCAGTCCCGACGCCAACGAAAAACCGAGCAGAATGTACCAAAATCCAGTCATATCCCTCTCCCTGGGAGTATCCGGCCCTGAAAACTCTTCGGTGCTGAGTGCAAAATCTTGACTGGAAACGGCGTGCCGACCATGATGGAAACTTGGAAAAAAGTTCGGGAGGATCCCTTCGATGAATCCGCAGGATCGAACCATTCGGCATTATTTTTTGGGTCTTCTGGCCTTCTACTGCCTGATCGGCTTCTATGGGACGCTTTGGGTTTCCGATGAATTCGACCGGGAAAGAAGCTTATTCTATGCATTTATCGCGATGCCTGGATTGATCGCGTTCTATATCAAAGCCCTGGTGCAAAAGCATTGGCTCGAGGATTTTCCGGTGAGTTTCTGGACCAGCATCGTGCTTCTGGTGATGGCCTTCAGCTGGGGCAATCTCCTCTGGCTCAATGCTGTATCCAGTCAGGAGAAAGCCCTTGTGAATGTCACGCTGAACGAGGGCGTTTATGCGATGACGCATCAACGCGGGGGCCTGGGTTGGCTTTATAAACCCCGCTGGTGATTCAAGGCACGGTATAGCAGGCATTCTGGGGCAGGTAGGCCCACATCTGACCGATGATTTCGACCAGATGCTTCAAACCCTCCTGATCCTTCGCTCCGATGATGCAGTAGCGCGTGCCGGAAGCGGCATTTTCTTCGAGCATATGCACATCACCCTGGGCTTTTTTGTATTCCAGATTCGACACGAATACCGGATCGGTCTGCCCCTCCTGACGGAAGAGCGCGACAAAACCATCGCCATCGGCCGTGACGTTCACCTTGATCTGATGGCGACTGCCGGCCGGTGCGGCCTTGGGACTGTCATCATAGACGATGATGGAGGCGCTGAATCCAGCGGCTCCACCCCTGACGTTCATGGTGGTCGGATCTTCGAGGTTCGGCTCCTTCACTCTCACAAAGAGGAACAGCGCCGCGGCGACTGCCAGAAAGCTGGACAAATAAATCCAGGGCTGTCTTTTTTTGGTCGAGCTTATCGAACGAACCTGGGCGCCTGCCTGCGTCCCGACTGGTGGGGTCTCTGAACCAGAAGCCAGCCGGGCCTCCAGCTTTCCCCAAACCCTGTCCGCTCCTGCCTGATCCTTCGGCTGTCCGGCCGCCTCATAACTGTCTTCGATCAGGCGGAGGAACGCTTCATCCTCCGGACTCATCGCCAAATCGGGATCGCTCCCGGAATGTTTGTCTTTGCTCATGTCATCGTCCTTCTCTGTCTGTCAGATCCCATCGAGTTCATCGAGCTTCTTGGCGAGGTCGTCCTTGAACTTTTGGCGCATTCGACTCAAGCGCGAGGTGATTGTACCCGTACTTTCACCCAAACGCTCGGCAATATCCCGAACAGAAAGCCCCTCCTTATAGAACAAACCAAAGCATTCGCCGCCTGGTTGACGGGCGACCTCTTCTATAAAACGCCCGGCGACCGCAATTACTGCACGCCGGTCGGTGTTTTGTTCCCAAAGAGCCCCTTCCAATTGCCCAATATCCTCGCCAACAGCCTCCGTCTTGCGGCTTTGCGCCTGGCGCACCTTGTCAATCGCAAGGTTGCGGGCCGTGATGGATAAAAAACCCTTAATTTTAAGGGGATCGATGCGATCCTTGGCCTGATGCAGACGCAAAAAAACTTCCTGAACCAGATCGTCGCGTTCCTCGTCGCTCAGACGAAAGGACCGCAGGACGAACTGGACAAGGCCAACATGGGCCTCATAAATCTCGCGAAAACTCATGGCTGATTTAGCCGGGGTCTGGTTCACTCTAACCTCACCACATAGTTCAGGTGTTCGCACCCGGGGGCCGACTCAGACCGACCAACCCCAATAATTACGGACGAAAAGGGCCACAAACCGCACGCCAAAGCCGGTGACTTCTGTCTCGATATGGGCCAAACCTCCGCTATTTTCCGCTGCCGACAGATCCATATGAATCCAAGGTATATCCTTGCCGACGAATTCTTTCAAAAACAAAGAGGCCTCAATATGATCGACACCACCACTTACACGGCACTGCTTGATATCCGCGATGTCGGACTTCAGGCATTCGGCGAAATCCACATCCATGGGAAAGGGCCAAACGCGTTCGCCCGATTCGCGTCCCGCGTTCATCAAAGCCGGTAGCAAATCCTGCCGGTTGGTGAAGACACCGGAATAGAGTGTGCTCAAAGCCCGGACACAGGCTCCGGTCAGCGTGGCGAAGTCGAGCAGGAGATCCGGTTTTTCCCCGGAGGCGATATGAAGGGTATCCGCCAGCAGCATCCGTCCCTCGGCATCGGTATCGATGATTTCAATGGTCTTGCCATTCATGGCGGTGATCACATCATTCTGCCGATAGGCGTGGGGTCCTATCGCATTTTCCGCAATCGCCAAAAACGCCGTGACGCGCACGGGCCATTTTTCTTTGGCCGCCAGGGCTACAAGGCTATAGGCCAGCGCCGAGCCCGCCATATCCCGATGCATGCCGTACATGCCCTGCGATGATTTTATATTGTGGCCTCCGGTATCAAAGGTCACACCCTTTCCCACCAGAACAAGATGCTTGAGACCTTTTTTTCCGTTGCCTTCATAGCTGAGCTTCACAATGCCGGCATCTTCATGCGCCGACCCTTGCGCCACCGCGACGAAGGCTCCCGCGCCCATGCTTTCCAGCTTTTTTTGCGAGATGAAGCTGTAGCCCAGTTCATTCTGCTCGGCGAGTTTTTTCAAACGCGCGGCATAGGTGGAAGGGGTCAGATCATTGCCGGCCTGCATCACAAGATGCCGAACCTGATTGTTCGCAGCGCCCGTGGCTTCCGCATGCTGCGTAACGCGACCCGCTTCATCCAGATTCACGTCAGGCGCAAATAAAAGGTCGAGCGTAAAGTCCCCTTCCTTTTTCTTCGCATCCTTCTGCGTATACTTGGGAAAATGAAATTGAAAGGCTTTCGCAGCTGCCGTCAGCGCATCGGCGGCTCGCAGGGCGTAAGGCATCGGCACCGCAGTCAGATCACCAAGAATCCGTTTGCAGCCATGTTCCTTCACGGCTTTTATGATTTGCCGCGCAAATCCCAGCCAGCGGAAGGTTTCCATCTCCTCGCCCGCGACGGCGACCACCCAACGCACGAGCGGGGTTCGATCAAAGCAAAGCACCGTGCCGCTTTCCGGCTTATGGGGTTCACGGGCAGCCAGCGCCTGGATGATGTCGCGATCCGCCTGGCCCATTTTTTCCGGGAAAAGAGGATCCCATTCCTTGGTGCCCGGCCTGGACCAAAGGATCCAAATCTGGGCGTCAAAGTTCGCGAGGGACGACTGTTCAATCTGATGGTGTACTTTCGACAGAGTCTTGGCCATGAATGCTCCTGGAGGCGCCTTTTCCGAGTCAGGGTTTCATCTTGTTCGATCCCTACGCATGTGCCAACCTTTTTCTCTGCGATCCCGCTGCTTTCCGTCCCTCATTCGGCTGGCCAAAGATGCCGACTTTTCCACGCGTCCTCTTCTGTGTAGAGTCAGCGTTCCCGCATGGTTTATACTCCCCTGTCCGTGCCAAACAGTGCCCAGAGGAATCTATGGAGCGCCCCATCCGTTCGTTAAAAGATGAATTGCATCAGCCCGCGCATCAGACGGAAATGCCTGATATGGGCTGTGCTTTGGATCAAAAAAGAAGCTGCTGCGATGGCATTGGCTACCGGCTGAAACCCATGGGATCTCTGACCCACGCGGAACTCTGCGCCTGCGTCCAAAACTGCCAGAGCTGTTTTGGAAAAAACCGGAAGATGGTCGACGGCCAGTCCAAACCCTGCCGCACGCCTTCACCCTCGCGCATCGTGAACTTCATCAATAGCGCCTGCCTGCCCGCTCGCTACAGTGCGGCCCGGCTCGATCAATTCAGCAACTTCACCGGCAACGGCCGCGAGGTCGTGAACCGTCTTTCGCAGTGGCATCGCGAATTTGATTCCGATCGTCCGCGCGGCCTGATCCTCGGCGGCCCGGTGGGCGTCGGCAAAACCTATCTGCTCTGTGCCCTGGCCAAGAACTTCGCGTTCAAGGGCCTCAGCGTTCGCTTCATCGACTTCTTCCAGCTCCTTTTGGAATTGAAGGCCGGTTATGCCCAGGATAAAAGCGATGCCAATCTTCTGAATGAGCTGATCGACGTCGATATCCTTTTCATTGATGAACTCGGCAAGGGCCGTAACAGCGACTGGGAGCTGTCCATCCTCGATCAGCTGGTGATGGGCCGCTACAATCGAAATCGAATCATCGTGGCTTCGACCAACTACGATCTGAAGCCCAGCACGCGCGTGAACTATTCCACCAACCTGGATGAACGCAAGCCCGGAAGTTTCGAACTCGATCGCTTTGAAAGCCTGGAGCAGCGTATCGGCGCGCGTATTTATTCGCGGCTTTTCGAGACCTCGGAATTCATCGAACTGACCGGCGAGGATTTCCGCAAACGCGCCCTCGATGAAAAACTGCAGAATATAAGGCCGCAGCCGGCCGGCCCCCGTCGAGGTCCGACATGAGCGCGCATTCCTGCGTTCTCAGCAACCTCGGCAATCCCTTGCTCAATGGTTTGGGCCTGGGGCTCAACGGGACCGAGGATGGGCAGGTGCGCCTTCAGACCGATATGTTTCCCTGCTGCGCCGGGGATGGTCGCGCCTGGGATCCCTCGCGTTCCGGGGTTCGCAGCTGTACCCTCCAGTCGCGTTTGACCCGCGTGCAAAGGCTCTATGCGCAGTATAGAAAAGTCTGGCCGCAGGCGACCCGCGTTCCGCATCAGGTGCCCGCGCCTTTTTCCAGTCTTATCCTGCAGGAAGTCGCGGCCGTTCTGAAAAGGGACAAGGCCAGCACGCAGATCGCGTTCACAGGCCAGAAAAATATGCCGTCGCTGGCCTGGAGCAAGGCCCTTTCCGCGCTTTGGCGTTTTGGTGTCGAAGCCCGCGTTCTGAACCTCATGAGAATGGATAACAAGGACCTCGCTCATTTCACCCGCGATCATGAAGGGCCCCTGGCTCTTTTCGTCGAGCAGATTGACAAGCTCTGGGATCCCATGCATGCCGAGGCCCTGGAGCATCTGGTGCAAAGGGCCTATAACGCCGATTCCTTCCTTTGGCTGGAATTCATGCAGGAACAGGCCGCCGAGCCTGAAAACATGGATGATGGGAGCGTACGTTCCGAGATCTCCCGCCGCATCAACCGCAAAAGGAAGAGTCAGCATCCTTTTGAATTGCTGAGTCGCGACTGCATTTCACGCCTTCAGAGCATGAGCGGGCAGTCGCTTAAATCACCCTCGGGAGCTTCATGATGGAATGGTACCGTTCAATCCTCGCGTTTCATGTCATCGCCATCATCAGTTGGATGGCGGGCATACTCTATCTTTACCGGCTGCTGGTCTACTGCGCGGAACGCCGTCATGAGCACCCGAAAGTCGAAGACCTTCTGAAAACCATGACCCGGCGTCTCTGGAAGGCCATCACGCTGCCGGCGATGATAGCCTCGTGGATCGCGGGACTCGCCATGCTCCATCTGAACCCCGGACTTTTCAAACTGCCCTGGTTTCATGTGAAGTTCGCCTCGGTCATCCTTATGACCGTCAGTACGCTTTATGCGGGAAAACAGGTGGGCGTTGCGCAGCGCGGCGAAGCCATGCCGCGCGGTGTGTTCTTTCGTGTGATGAATGAAGTGCCGACGCTGCTCATGATCGTCATCGTGATCATGGTGATCGTCAGGCCCTGGCAGTAATCATATCCCGGACGGTTTGCAGCAGCTCTTCGGATGAGAGCTTGGCCAGGCAGCGGCCGAGCTTTTCCTCTTCCAGCTCCTTGAAAAGGACCTCATTGCTCATCGAGGTATGGAAGAGGAAGGGCAGTTTCGATTCAGGCTTTTCACCCTTATAGCGTCGCACCATTTCAATGCCGTTGATGAAGGGCATTTCGATATCCACGATGCCCAGGTCGAAGCGGTCATCATCCAAAAGCAGCCGCAGCCCGTCCTGGCCGTGATGAGCTTCCACCACCTCGGCCCCTTGATTGCGGAGCGCCTGCGAGGCCATTTTCCGAAAGAAGATGGAATCTTCCACCAGGATGATACGCTTGCCCTGCAGGCTTTGTCCGGTCTGCGAGCGGGTTTCCACCTGATGCAGTCCCGAGCTGATCAGAATGTGCTCGACATTGATCATATAGCGGAATCCCTGCTCATCCCGCAGCATGCCCTGGACCAGATCATCATTCAATCCGGGCAGATCAATCGGCGGCTGCAGGTCGATATTTTGCCAGCGCTCGATCTTCTTGGTGCGATCGACCAGAAAACCTACAAGGTGCCCCATGATGCTGCAGACGATAATGCGTTCCAGGTTGCTATGAACGCTCCCATCGGGACTACAGAGGGACGGCGGCAGCTTCTGCTGAGTCAAAAGCATGCGAAGGTCCACAACCGGAATGGGAATGCCGTTATCATCATAAAGGCCCGAGATCACGCCCAGCGGATCCAGAAATGGCGTCAGAGGTTTATAGGCGAAGACCTTGGCGACTTTTTGCACGTTGATAAAGAAGCGCAGATCCCGGCCCTGTGATTTCACGTGAAAAGGCAGGATGACCAGTGAGGCTTCAAGCTTGTTTTCCTGGGTCTGCATCACAGCGCCTCCTGCGGACGAACCTGAATCATGCTTTGATCCAGGATCAAAATCGGCTGATCACCCACATTCACGGTATAGCCGGCTTCCGCTTCCATGGGCTCCAAAAGCACCTTGCTCACCTGGCTCACGCAGAGGCAGAAGGGTTGATTCTCATCAAATTCCATAATAATCAGTCGATCAGCGGCTTCACAGCATTTGCTGCCGCGCAGGGCCGGTGCCACAACCGGCAGTATGCGGCCTCGAATGTTCACGATCCCCATTTGCTCTTCAGGAGCCACGGGATAGGGATTGATGGGCTGCATTTCGACGACTTCGCGCACATGCTGAATGCTGATCGCATAGCGGCCGCCGCCATAGGAAAAACTGACAAAGGGATGCCGTTCCAGGGTCTGCTGAGCCTGTCCGAGTTTATCCCTTTTCTGGGCCGCGAAGATTTCATGCAGCGTCCGCATGTTTTTTGCCTCCCGCAACCTGTCCCTGCAGATTGATGCGTTTTTCAAAGAGTCGAACCAGCGAAATCACAAACACGGGCTCACCCGTGGGAAGGATGGAAACGCCGGTCACGAAAGGGGATTGCCAGGCATTGTCCGGCACGGATTTGACAGCGATTTCACTGTTGCTCAAAGCCTCTTCCGCAAATAGAGCCACCAGCCCATGAAGCGTCTTCACCAAAAAGACAGGCACTCTTTGCTTCTGTCCGCGCGAGCTGAGGTTTTCCGTTTTCGAACCCTTGAAGATCTGATCCGCGATGCTGAAGCAGGGTATGAATTTGCCACGGTATTTAAAGTAGCTGTGCTGGCCATTGAGCGCGATCTGCTCGGGGTCCACCTTGCGGGTTTCCATCACTTCTGCAGCTGGAATTGCAAAAGTCTGGCCATTGCATCGAGCGATGATGGCCGAGATCAAGGACATGCCGAGCGGCAGACGCAGAAGAAAGCGCGTGCCTCGATCCTTCTCGGTGGTCAGGCTGATACTGCCCCCGAAACTTTCCACATAGGTCTTCACGGCATCCAGTCCCACGCCACGCCCGGAAATGTCCGAGGCCTGATCCTTGGTGCTGAAACCGGGAATAAAGATCAGATGAAGTGCGTCCTCGCGAGTGCGCACGCCTTCCACATTCAGGCCTTTGCGCCGCGCGGATTCCAGGACCTTGCGATCGTCGATGCCGCTGCCGTCATCGCTGACCGTGACCAGCACATCGTTGCCTTCCAGCCGGGAATCAAAACGAATGACGGCCTGAACGGACTTGCCTTTACGGGTGCGTTCGGCGGCATCTTCAATGCCGTGATCCATGGCGTTGCGAGTCAAATGAATGAGGGGTTCGGCCAGGGTATCCAGAATTTTCTTGTCGATTTCGGTGTCTTCGCCGGTCACTTCCACGCGAATCTGCTTGCCGGAGTTCTGGCTGTAATCGCGCACGGTTTTTTCCATGCGCCGCATCAGGGATTTCACGGGCATCATGCGCATGCTGACGGCCAGCTGCTCCAGCTCGCTGATGTTTTTGCGAAGACTGTTGTCCAGTGTTTCCCAGCTATGCATGAAGGAATCAATCGTTGTTTGATCGCCGTGAAGACGTTCGGCCAGATATTTCAATTGATTGCGAATCAGGAAAAGTTCCGAGATGATTTCAAAATTTCTTTGGATTCGATCGAGCGGCACGCGAATGGTTTCCGTGCTGGCGACTTTGGGTGACGGGGCCTCGGCGGCTGCGGGCAAGGATGCAGGAGCCGTTGCAGGAGCAGGCGTGGAAGCGGGCACTGGATCATCGAAGAATCCAAACGCGGCCACGGGAGCCTGAAGCGTCGGGACCGAGGCCGGGGCCGCGCCCTCACCGCGTTCTTCCGCTTCTATCATATTTTCAATCATATCCACGGCCGTGAGGATATAATTCACTTCATTCGCCTGAACGGTGGAAGGCGCCGCTTTAAAAGGCAGAAGGAAATTTTCCAGCTCATGCGCCAGGTCGCGAATCGGCATGATCTGAACGCTTCCGGCGCTGCCCTTGATCGTATGCAGAGCCCGCCAGACGGTGGCCATGCGTTCCACCTGATCCGAACACGCCGCCCAGCCATCCAGCTGGTCGCGAATGCGCTCGATCAGCTCGCGGCTTTCCTCGAAGAATGTCTGTTTGAATTCAATGTCAACCATCAGGCCGCTTCCTGTTCAACCTCGTTGTCATTCCATTCCTGCAGCATCTTGGTGCAGGTATCCAGAGTCTTGGCCAGAAGGTCGATGCGATCTTTCAGCGAACCGAAGGTCACTTCGATATCCAGCGTGGAATCCTGGGACTTCTCGGACAGTCGGGCCACTTCATCTGCGACCACGGCAAAGCCTTTTCCGGCCTGCCCTGCCCGCGCTGCTTCGATCGAAGCATTCAAAGCGAGAAGGTCGGTCTTGGTCGAGATATCACGGATCACATGGATCATTTTTTCAATCTTGTCGAGCGAGGCGCAGGTCTCGCGGATATGCTCCTGGGAACGATCCAGGTTATGGCGCAGACTGTCTTTGGTGTTGCTTTTGGACTTCATGCGAGAGCCTCCTTTATGCGTAACGTTTCTGGCGGCCAACTTCGAGGTCCTCCAGCCAGGCCAGGAATGGTTTGATGGTATCGCCGCGGAAAATCGCCCCGTGCTGCGGGCAGATCATGGTCGGATTCAGTTTGCGCACGCGCTCCACCCAGATCCTGAGGGCCTGGGACGAGGGCATCCAGCGTTGATGAAATTTTTCCATGTACCGCACATGGGCATTGAAGTCCTTGACGAAGATATCCGCATTCGCGGGCATCAGGGCCGCGCCGACATCTCCGCTGAAAAGAATGCGCGACTCCGGGTCAAAGAGATGAAAGTTCCCCGGCGAATGGCAGTGGTGCGCAGGGATGAAGTGAAATTCCCGTCCGCCCAAAGTCGTGGTTCCGCCTTCATCCGGCAGATTTTCAAAGTTGGCGGCGAATTCGTTGCCGAAGTGAGCCACGAATCCGCTCCAGAGCCAGGACAGATGGATCCTGGCATTCGGCACCAGCCCGAGCCACAAGGGAAGCGAGGACATGATGTCGGGATCCTGATGGCTGCAAAGAAAGGCTTTGATTCTGCTGATATCAATCACCTCGGACACCGAGGCAATAAGATGCGGAAACACCTCTGTTCCACCTGGATCCATCAGAAGAGCGTCCTGGCCCGAGATGATCATATACTCGTTGGTGTCGACGATATTCTGCGGCTTCAGGGGATCGCGCGCGAAGGCCAGCCACACAAGGCCATTGTTATTATAAAGGACGTGTCTTTGCATCAAGCCGCCTCCCTATGTTGCTGTGCATCCAGCACGATGGCCTGGGCGCTTTTTCGAATTTTATGAAGTAGCGAGAAACTGACGTCCAGCTTCTTGAATTCCGCCTCGTGCACGTCCATGAGCTGTTCAGCCAAGGATAAAACCACGGCTTCGTTATCACCCACCAGTTCGGTCGACTCCACCTTCAGCGCATTGATCGCCGCGAACAGGAGATAAAGGTGATGCCGGATCCTGGATAAAAGCGCGTTGCTTCTGTGAATCCTTGGAATCACATCGAACATAAGCCGGGTGGTCGCCTGCCCCCAGTTGTAAAGGACATCATCAAAAAGCTTCTGATTCTCTTCCCCTTCAATATAGGGCCTCGCTTCCAGGAGCTTATCTTTCCGCTTTTCAATAATATAAGCCTGCAGGGTCAGCCCAATGATATGGTTCATCTCCTGCCGCCCCAGGGCCAGGCTCACCTGCATCCGGCCCGCGATCCGGCTGATCTGGTGGGCGATCTCATTAAAACTGTGCGTGTTGATTCCAGTCTGGCAAACCGAGACGGACGCATTCATGGAAATTTCCCGCACCTCCTCCACGCCTTCTTCAATGGCGAAGAAGCTGGAGCGCAGCTTGCCACAGGTCTCGAAAACTTCCGTCATCGGGCTGGTCGTAAACATAAGCCGTCCTGCTTTGAGGGTCGTCGCTTGCTCTATCGGTAAAATGCATCAAAGTTAAATTTTTCTGCTACGGAATGCGAAACCAGCAGGCCTTCCACCCAAAAAAGCCCGGACAGAAAACTCCGTCCGGGCTCCGATAACTTGTTTATTTTTGCAAAGTCTCAAGGGGCCGTCAGGTCCAGACGAATCTCCCCGGCGTTTTCAACCAGAAGCTCCTGGGTAATTACACCGGGGGGCATGTTCCGTTGCGACCGGGTTAAAACGACTTTTGCTGGTCAAATAGGCAAGTTAAAAAGCCCAGACCACGATGGCCTGGGCTTTGGGTTAGCATGAATTCAAGGACAGGATTAAGGAGTTACCTCAGGAAATTCCTCTTTCCACCAGTTTTCGGAAGCTGTCACCGCGTTCGCACCAAAACCTGGTCCGCCGTGCTGTCCACTTCTGAACTTATTCACCAGAGTGTTATTCGTCGAACTCCAGCCTGCCGTTCCGAAACCGCCGACCAAAGAAGGCCACTTGGATTCGTAGGTGAATCCATGGCATGCACCGTTACAGCCGTTGAATATACTGTTGTAGAGCTGCATAGCCGCCGCCGAGGCCTTGGGCTTAAACACCGTATAAGTATATGGCGAACCCGCCATCGGCGTTTCCTTACCCGCAGCATCCACAGCATACGCATAGAGCTTATGAGGACGGTTATCTATGTTCGCCACGGGAATCTTGAACGAGAAACCATGCGGCCCGTCGATGTTATTGTCATTCGCTTCCAGGTTCGCCGTGGATTCACCAAGCATGGGAACCTTGCCGGATTCACCATCCAGGTAGAACCGCACCTTATAAACCGTCGTCGCCGCCGTGGAGCTGCCCGCCCAACCGCTGATCGTTCCCGACGAAGGCGAGATATCATTCACGCGGCCAAGGGACAGCGTGCCTTCACCATACACCTCGCGATACCATTCCTGAAGAACCGCACAGAACGGGGAGGTCTCCGTTGTACATTGAGCGCCGCCTGGATGGGGCACGAGACCGCGCATCATATTAAAGAGCTTATTGTTGTTTGCGCCTGTACCATCGCCCAGGAGTTTGAACATGGCATCAAAGTTCTGCGGCTTCAGTCCACCCTGCTGGATGACGACCTGCCGTGGATCCGCATGACAGTCCGTACAAGGTGCCTGCTTCACAAGAGGCAGCACTTTATTGTTAAAAAAATCCTGTGCTTTGGCAACTTTCTGGCTCGGCAATGTCACAGGCCCACCTGGTTTGGTGGTGCCGCCGGTTCCAGGAGTGCCGCCCGTGGGATTACCCGAAGCATCCACAGCTCCTGTGTTTCCCCGCTGCACTGCGGGATCGGTCGCCGCTTTAGGACCGCACGCCGTAGCGAATACCAAACCCAACGAAAGCCCAAGGCCGACCAGCCCGCGACGATTCATATGCTCCCCCAATTGGCTGAACAAATAGCGTATAGTTCCCTCAACTCGTCTCCTATCGGCCAAAGCCTCTGAAAACTTGAGCATATTTCTGCGGGATAAAAAAAATTCCATTTTTTCGACAACTTGCATTCTGACCAGGCGGTAGGGCGATGGGTCGTGAAAAGAGGAAAAAAGAAGAACGCGTGAAACAAAACTTATCGATTCTTCATTCGCAAAGGTGTTAGATAGGAGTGAGGCTCGCAAAGATATGACGTCATAGATTCAGGCCTCCTGTCTCTCACTCTGATAGACCCATCCCCGGGCCTTTGGAGACAGGACTTCTTTCTCGAAAAAGGAGACGTCGTATGGTGTTTCAGTTTTATTTCAAGAAAATGCACAGTTCTGAAGCCCTGAAATCACTTTCGCAGCGAAAATTAAGCGATGTCATCGAGCGCTTTCTTGGCGACTCTGGCCTCGTCCGTATCACCTTTTCGACGGAAAAAAACGAACAGAAGATTCATTGTTACTTTCAAGGCTGGAACGGCACTGTCTTGAATGCCTCTGGGGCCAGCGAAAATATGTACGCAACGATTGATCTCGTCGCGCAGAAACTGGAGGCGCAACTGTCTCGCCATAAAATGAAGACCCGTCGCCGCTCACGTCTACCTTTGGCTCAGAATCGGGCCTTGAGTGTAGTGGGCGGCTCTGATTCCTTCCCCACCATGGATGATTGGGATGAAGAAGAGTCTGAATCGTCCGAGGTGACAGCATTTCAGCTCCTTCATTGAGTCGAGGATCCCGGGCCTTTGAATTCTGCCCGGGAAACCTCCCACACACATGAGAGTCAATGGGACCCGAGGCCTAAAAAGCCCCGGGTCTTCCCGTATTTAGCCTTCTTTCCCTCATTTTTTCCAAATTCCCGCCGATAGTTTTTCCGTATGCTTGGGACCATCCACCCACGGGATCGAGGCCATGCCAACCAAAGATAAAATGGGCAAAGTTCTGATCGTCGCCGGCTCCGCCGAGTCGCTGATGCATTATCAGGCACAGCTCACGCAATACCGGACGGAAACCGCCTTGACCGCGGAAACCGCGATGGATAGCATAGACGACTTCGAACCCGATGTGCTGGTGATTGATGAAAAACTGCCGTCGATTTCCGGCGTGGAACTCGCGCAATGGATTCGCAGTGACCAGGCCGCGCCCCATTATTACGGTATCCTGATCGTTGCGTCCTCGCGTTCCAAAAACCTTGCGGAACTCGTGCAGCAGTCCGGTGCGGACACCGCCTGCAGCGCCGAAAGCCTGAAAACCGACCTGGCCGCCCGCGTGGCCCTGCTCATCAAATACAAGTTTCTGAGCGACAAGGCCAATAGCCTTCTGAATAAGCTCAATCAGTCCAAGGAAACCATCCGCGAACTGGAAGATCAGGACAGCATCACGCGCCTTTATAATCTTCCTTACATGAACGCGCGCCTCGAAAAAGAATTCCGCCACGCCGAGCGTTTTGCGACGCCGTTGACGCTTATGATCATGGCCATCGACAACTTCAAGGAAGTGAGCCACATCAAAGGCCCCACCTTCTGTATCAAGATGATTCAGCAGCTTGGCAATGACCTGATTCACCTGACCCGTGCGGATGATGTCGTGGGCCGGAGCTGGGGCGGGGAATTCATGCTGATCCTGCCGGAAACGAAGGACGAAGGCGCACAAAATCTGAAGTCGCGCATTTCGCATTACGTCAGCGAGCATCTTTACGGTTTGGAGCACGATCGCATTGCGGTGGAATTGAGTTTTGGAACGAGCACTTACCAGTCAGAGGAAGGCAAGCTGCAGACCATCCAGGAGATGCTGCTGTCTGCCGAGGACGACCTGACCCGGCAGCTGCAATCCAAAAGCGAAAGAACCAGCAAAAAAGCCGTCAACGCCTGAATTCAAAAATCAAAGGCATAACCGATGCGCAGATTGATTCCACTCATCGAGATGGGACCTGCGATCTGCGTTCGGATCGCCTCCCGCGCTTCCGAAGTGCTGACCGTATAACTTTCCTTCAGTAAAACCGCATGACTCAGATTCAAAAAGTTATAATCCAAGAACACGCCGTTGGTGAAGATCCACATCAGGCCGACGTTCACATCAAAGTCCGCACCCAAAGCATCAAAACGTGAGGTCAAAGCCGAGGCGAGCACATCCTCGATATCATCGTTGCCACGCGGCTTCACGTCCCCATTCCAATGCACAAAACCGAAGGCCGGCTCAACGTAAAGCGGACCAAATCCCAGCGGAAAATAGCGGGCCGCGACATACGCGCTCTCCGTGTGACCCGACACCATATAATTGCGTTGATTCAGATTCCCGGAATATTCAAAATCCCCAAAGCCGAGCGACAGACTGCTGATCGTCGTCCCCAACTTGCCGAAGAAGGTCGCGCCCAGTTCCGACCAGGGCATCACGCGCCCCAGGTTCAGGCCTGCACCGCTTTGGAATTTCGTCTGCAGTTCTTTTTGGGTATAAGCCAGAGCCGATTCCTTCTCGCTCGCGCTCAAAGGTTCAGCATTTTGTTCCTCGTCCTGCTCGTCATCCTGAGCCGGGGTTTCCGCAGCGTGGACAGGCATGGCCAAAGCCAGAAGCGCCCACCACAGAACTGATTTTCGTAGCACAAAGACCTCCCTCGCGTTCCGTCCCGGCATTCTAATGCATAGGGCGCGGGACGCAAAGGGCTCATTGTCAGGGTTTTAGCCGGCAATCTGGCTAAGTTGACCGCCTTGCACGGCGAGAAGGCGCCGCATGGCGTGCAGGATCTTGGGGTCCAGGAAGTTGAGCAGGTGGTCCTCGATGAACTGGATGGCTTCAGCCGGGGTCCGGGCTTTTTGATAGCAGCGCGGGACCGTCAAGGCTGTATAGACATCGGCGAAACTCACGATCCTGAGTTCCATGGACAGCATCGAGCCGCGCAGGCGCCTGGGATAGCCCCCGCCGTCCAGCCTTTCATGGTGATAGAAAATAATATCCCGCACCGTCCGGGTCAGGGGAATTTCTTCCAGGAGTTTGAGTCCTTCTTCAGGATGCTGGCGAATCTGATTCCATTCCGCATCATTCAAAGACCCGGCGTGATTCAGGATATCCTTGGAAACTGACAAATTCCCAATATCGTGAAGGAAGGATCCCATCGCCATATCCCAGAGCCGCGCTTCGTCAGGACCGCGCAGAGCGAGGCCCAGGGCCACGGAATAACCGGCGACCCGGGCACTGTGATAGAATGTGTAAGGATCATGCTGCACAAGTCGCAATAAAAGATCACTCAGCTGGGGATAGGCCTGTAGGAATTTATCCAAGGCCACGGTCAGTCCCTTCACAAGGCTGTAGTGCTCTTCTGGAAAACGCACGGCATACAGCGTTTTTAGAAATTCAGATATTCCATCGGCCAGCTGATGGCTGGCATCGCTTGCGGGCACGCAGGGAGCACCATCGCGATTGGCAAGATAGCTGCGCACGCGATCCGCGTCGGCTCTGTTATAGAGAAGCACGAACTGTCCGCTTTGCAGAAGCTGCTCGGTTTCATCCGCGGACCAGCGGTGCGGGCCGTTCGCATAGGGAACGATCTCGCCGCCGAGATCCAGATAGAGGTCAAATTCGGTCATGCTGTCTCGAATCTCTGAAAGCTTCAGAGCCTGCAAACTTGCTCGATCAATGGTCATGCGTCGATCCATGATTCTTACCCGTCTAAAGAATTGGGGGCTCTGGTGCCGTCGCGTCCTGCAGCTTCCACCAGGAACTGATCGGTTGTTACGTGTCATCATTTTAGCAGTTTTTCCGGCTGTATTTGGATCTTTTCCTGTGCAGGCTGAACAAATTTTCAGTCTGGCCCTGGGGGCCGTCGAGGAGGGCGATGAACGCTATCGTCCGGAATGGATTGCCCGTTCTCTGATCAACCGGACGCTTTACACCGAGCTGCACTACTACGGCCGCATCCAGGGCCGCATACGGCAGTCCACGCAGATGCTGACTTTTGCGTATAACTATCCCATGCTCGGCAGCAAATACATTTCGGGAAGAGCCGGGGTGGCTCTATCGCGGGACGAAGCTGTGATCCGCAGTTCGGATCCGGATGTCTCTACGCGTAAGAACGAGGCTTATAACTTCGGGGCTTATTTTGGTTTGGGTGTGATGACGACGTCCACTCTTGCCGTTTCCTTCGATTGGAATAACGCTCAGTTTCTAGCGGGTTCGGCTGGGATTTTGTTGGCAACCGCAAGGAAACAGAGTTTGAGTCTGGGGGTGGGATGGCGTATTTAAGGCTTATTTTTATAGGTTTTCTCTGCCTCCCCGAACTTCTTTATGCGGGTGGCTTCGCCCTTCGTTTTGGTCCGCCTGCAGTCGGTAGTGGGGGACCGAATCCTGTATCCATCCCGCCTGCGGGTCGGGATATGGGGCTGTCCTATGTCACGGATAAGGGTACTGAATATAACCTGGCGATCACTGGATTTTCCGTGGCCTCGCGAACCAAAACCAAATGGGGTGGATACAGCAGCCTCGGAGCTGGATTCGCGTTCAGTGCCAACGGCGGTGGTATCGGGCCTTATGGTGGGTTTGGAATAGAGCTTGGCTGCGGTGGGTGGATAGGTTGTTTTTCTGCGGAATTCACGCAGGCGATAGGAATAGGCTTCGGTGGGCTTGCGAGTCCGACCGCTCTGCGTATTGGAGTCATGAAATGGTTTTAATACTCCTCTTCACTCTCCTCATGACAACAGATGCCTCAGCCTTTGTGCTTCTCTCCGGCCCCAAGGAAGCTCGCCTCGACGTCAGTGAAGAAAACCCGCGCATCACTTTTGAATTAAGCATGGACCCACCATCCATCGAGAAAAAAGAAGAATTCATGGACGGCGCCTATGCCGACCTCAGCGATTCGGACTTCTGGCTCATGCTCGTGCAACTCGCCATGCAGCCCTGGAATAACGTCGCCGATTCCTACATCGAACTCGACGTCACCTTCTCTGATCAGGCCACTCTCAACAGCGAAGACCGCGTCTTCTCCATCGTCACCGGCAAAACCAATCTCAGTTCCGCAGCCTTCGCCGCCCCCGCTGTCGAAAACAAAAGCATCGTCGACTGCGACATCAACGTCTCGGACCGCGGCAGCTCCGCCAAGTCTCTGGCCTTCACCCTTATGCATGAAATCGGTCACTGCCTCGGACTCGGCCACAATCACAGCGACTACTCAGCCGTAATGGGCTATGCCCGCACCGACCGCACTCTGACCCTCGGCCTTGATGACGAGGCCGGCGTAGTCTACCTCTACCCCCTCTCCACCGTCTCTAAACCGCGTGAACTCGCAGGTTGCGGCATCATCACCGGCACAAACCAGCCCCAACCCTGGCTCCCTCTCCTCCTCCTCGCGCCCATTTGTCTGCCTCTAATCCGACAAACCCGCGAAAAATTCAAAGCCAGGGCTTGAGCCCACACCCCATCCTAAGTTAACTTAGGCCCCTGCATCGCGAGCCCTCGTGGTGGAATCGGTAGACACACAGGACTTAAAATCCTG
>NZ_DASTAT010000102.1 GCF_035712445.1 Oligoflexus sp.
GCGTGGCTCTCCGCGCGACCTTCCTGATCGACAAAAAAGGCGTCGTACGCCAGCAGACTGTCAACGACCTGCCCCTCGGCCGGAACATTGACGAAATGCTGCGTCTTGTCGATGCTCTTGCCTTCCATGAAAAGCATGGTGAAGTTTGCCCAGCCAACTGGACTGAAGGCAAAAAAGCTATGCGCGCGGATCAGCAAGGTCTGAAGGATTACTTCGGAAGCTGAGCCTTTGCCTGTCTCGCGGCGGTTTCTCAGGAAGCCGCCTGGCCTTCCTCCCTTGCCCCGACTGCTGGTATGCGTTATCCGAAGGCCCTGCCTCTTGAATATTCGAGTAAACATCTCAACTCCTTAACGCCGACACATTGCGAAGTTTACTTTCCAAATCCGCCTGCCGATGAAAAATGGATAATCCTGAGCATGCGGAGTCTCAATCGTGATCCTAAGGCAGATTTTAGCGACCACAATTCTTATCCTGCAAAGCCAGCTTTTCGTGACAGCTTGTGGTTTTCTCTGTGAAAGCGAGCACTGTAACGATTGGCAAACTGCTAAGATAAAGACCTGCCGCACCACAGTCGCCTTGCCGAATGTTGACTTTCCTATTCGCGTGCACCTGCGCGTTGTCAGTCCCCATGAAATTCTCTATGCACCGCAGGAAGAATGGGATCCTGCCCTCAATGAACAGCGGCCTAAAAACGATGGCAGTCTCTATGATCAACTGCACGATTTTGGTATTTCCTGTGACTCGAATCTGTTTACGGAAATTCTGGTGGAGAACTATCCCGCGGAAAAGCTCCCGGATAGTATTTGCAGTTTGAGTTTTCAGGATGATCAGGCTACCCGATTTGATCTATCCTGGACATCCAAAACGCAGAGCGGCAAAGCTGTCATTCAAACGTTATCAGCTGCTCCAGAAACTTTATTGGTCCCGCGAGGCACACCTGACACCAATTATATCTCGCTTGCGACTCAAAACTTTACTTTCCCTGAACGCACCCTACACTTCCCGAATCTGCCGGTTGAGGTTTTGTACACGCAAACGATTGAAGATGGCTATGACGCTACCCATCCCAATGATACCGGAGTTCGCTACCGCTATTCCTGTGTGGCTAACAATCTACACCCAAAACGACCCTATGTTCTTCCCACCGGTAAATGGGGCCGGGACGAAGCGATCCTCCAGGAAATCTGCAGTTTTTCCAGCTATGAAGGCTTCTCGGATCAGCGTGTTGAGATCACGCCGGAGGCTGATGGCATAACTGTCCGGGTGCTTGATTCTCAGGACAATGTCCTCGACGAAAGTTTCTCGACGGCATGCGAGCATAATGAAAAGGGGCGCAAGCGTTAGCCACCTGTTCCTGTCCAGGGTCATAATACAGAGCGGACTCATCAAAGCCATGCTTGCGGCGTCTAAAAAGAGCAGACTTTTCCCTCAGCACCATTGTTCCGCTATGCACTGCGTGAAACGAAATGTATATAGAATCCGAAAGAGAGTTTGCGGATTTGGATGGGCACGGCATCTCTCCCAATCGGACCTTACGCATGAATCGTCGTACTTTACTTCAGAGTCTCGCCATGGCTCCCTTTGCCTGGCGGGGGTGGGCTCGTGAAGGTTTATCCCCCGAAGCCTTGTCTCAGAATCCCACGGTCAAAGCCATACTGGAAAAAGCACGCAACCTGCGCAGTCGCAGCAAACCCGGCCTTCGCCTCTTTTACCCGAAAGGCAGCCTTGGCAATCTTCTGCCCTGTGCCAGCATCTTTGAGCAGGGCAGTGGCATCAAGGTTCAGATGATCGAGGCCTCTTTGGATGAAATAGCGTCCCAGCTCATGCTGGAGCATCGCCTCAACCGCTCCGAGCCGTATGATGTGGCTCTGCCACCAACTTACTCCATTCCCGATCTCGCTGCGGCTGGAGTCATCGCACCTTTAAATAATTGGGCGAAACAGCATGAAGCAGCGGATTCCTTTTCCAGTTGCCTCTATAAGCTCGGCAACCGCTTCCTGGATCAGCTCTATGGGTATCAGGCGGATGGTGATGCCTATCTCTTCTTCATGAATCGATCGTGGCTGGAGGACCCCAAATACCGCGCTCGCTATGAAGACCGCTTTGGGCAGCGTCTGGACATCCCCAAGACCTGGGAGGAGGTGGACCGCCAGCTGCAATTCTTCCACGAACCGGATCGAAATCGCTTCGGCGGCAGTCTGTTCCGCACCCTGCAGTACACGGTATGGGAATTCTGGATACGTCTCCATGCCAAAGGCATTTGGCCATTTGATGCGAATATGAATCCGCAGATTGAACAGGCTGCAAGCGTCGAAGCTCTTCGCGAACTCATTCGCGCCACCAATTTTCTGGCCGGCGATGTCAAGCAAAACGGTCTCTTTGAAAATTTCCGTTCCTACGGTGAAGGCAACACCTACTGCAACCTCGGTTGGGGCGGTACACAGAAATATCTTCAGAGTCCCGCCTCCCGTATGCGCAATCAGGTGATCCACAGCCCCATGCCCGGGGGAAAAATCGGATCACGCGTGGTGCCCATGCCCTATTTCAACTGGGGTTGGAACTATGTGGTCCTCGAACGCTCTCAACAAAAGGAACTGGCTTATCTCTTCTGCCTCTTCGCGAGCACAGTCGCCATAAGCACGCTCTCGATTCGCGACCGGGATGGATATTTCGATCCTGTGCGGCTGGAGCATTATGAGGATCCCACCATCATTTCCATCTACAGCCAGGACTTTCTTAAAGCGCATCGGGAGAGCCTCGAGAATGTTATCCCCGACCTCTACATCCAAGGTTATAACCTCTACATGTCCGCGTTGAAACACGCGATCCACAGCTGCATCATGTATGATATCAAGCCGGAGATGGCCCTGAAGAAAGTGACTCAACGCTGGAATGAACTCACAGACAAAGTCGGTCGCGAGGCCCAGATCAAGCAGTGGCGTTATCTGCGCAGTTGCTATCCTCCTTATCTTCAAACCATGCTGAGATAATTATGAAACGACTCACGATACGGGAGGCCCTCAAATTTTTTCAGCTGCCGGGTTTCATCGCCGCGCTCATTATGGGCGCTGGCTGCCTCGCGGCCGTCTTCTACCTGCTGCGGGAGGCTGATCAGACCGAAAAAAGCCGGCTCAAGGACCTGGAACATGAAGCCGCCTCACGGCACAGCAATATCGTCAATGAGCTGGCGCGCAAAAGGATAGCCCTGAAGACCCTAGGGGATTTCTTCGCCTCCCACGCCTCCGTGCATGAAAGCGAATTCCGCTTCTTTGCCGCTTCCATGCTGCAAATGTACGAACTGCAAAGCATCTGCTGGACCAGCACCGATGGCCAAACCATCTTTGCCCATTCCGAGCATGGCGAGGCCGCCTGCAGGAACTTCGATATCCTGGCCCCCAATCGTATTATCAAACAGGATGAGTACGGGATCCTCCTCTCAAGCTTCACCCGATCCCGAGGCCATCAGCAGGGATTTGTCTCGATCTACCTGGAGTTGAAATCCCTTATCCCGCAGCAGCCGACCACAGCCTTTTTTGAAGAGCTGGTGATCAGTGACTCACAGACGGATGAGTTCGCATTTTATCCCTTCAACGGCGGTCCGCCTCATGCATCCACCCAAAGGGAAGGGGTGGCCTGGGAAAAATTTTACAAGGTCGAGGAATTCGAGGGTATCCTTGTGCTTTACAGTGCGCGACTCGTCGCATCGAGAAGCCTGAAGACGCTGTCGCCTCAGCAGATCCTGCCGGCCGTTTTTCTTTGTCTCACGACCGTCGTGCTTGGACTCTTCGTCCGCGTGCTTCTGCTTCAGAAAAACCGGATTGCGCAGCAGGTGGCCATGCAAACGGAATCTCTTAAGAAGAACAATATCCTTCTGCAGGAAGCTCGCAACCGGGCTGAGTCAGCCACGCAAGCAAAGTCCACTTTTCTTGCCAATATGAGCCACGAAATTCGCACTCCTCTGCATGGTATTCTGGGTATCACAGGTCTCCTGCTCGATACGCCTTTGTCCCAGGAGCAGCGTGATTTTGTTCAGGCGATTCATCGCTCAGGACAAACGCTTCTTACTGTGATCAATGATATTCTGGATCTGTCCAAAATTGAGGCCGGACGCCTGGATTTTGAATCCATCGATTTCTTACTCGATCAGACTGTCCAGGATGTGCAGCTCGCCCTGGCCTTAACCGCGCAACAGAAAAATCTGGAACTGCACTGTGAAATTGCGCCGGATGTTCCGCGACACCTGGTCGGCGACCCTAGCCGCCTGCAACAGATCCTGACCAACCTGATCGGCAATGCCATCAAGTTCACGTCTCAGGGATCGGTACGGCTCGTCGTTTCCACCGCGCGGAAGGATAAGGATACGGCGACCCTTCGTTTTGAGGTGCATGATACCGGCATCGGAATGAGCCAGGAAACTCAACAGAAACTCTTCACGCCGTTTACTCAGGCGGACAACACAACCACACGGCGTTACGGGGGCACAGGTCTCGGCCTATCCATCTGCAAATACCTCGTGGAACAGATGCAGGGACAGATCGGAGTGCGCAGTGAAGCCGGTCGCGGCTCGACGTTCTGGTTTACGGTGACGTTTCCTGTCAAGGACGCAGTTCTTTCCATTCCGGCACAAAACCAAGCGCAACCTTCCGTGCGTCCTGTCGGTGGATTAAAAGTGCTGGTTGTGGATGATGTCGCGATCAACCAGGTCATCGTAAAGAGTCTTCTGGAAAAATTCGGCTGCACGGTGGAAACTGCGGCGAATGGCCAGGGAGCTTTGCACCTTCTGGACTCAACTTCCTACGACCTGGTTTTCATGGACTGTCAGATGCCCGAGATGGATGGTTATGAAGCCACCCGTCGGATCCGCAGCAAACACCCTGCGCCTGGGTCGGATGTTCCTGTTATAGCGATGACAGCTCATGCGATGAAGGGCGATGCTGAAAAATGCCTGGCCGCCGGCATGAGCGATTATATGAGCAAGCCCATTAAGCTGCAGGATTTGGAAAGGATACTGAGTCTGTGGCGACCTGGTAAAAAGCCAGCGTAAATTCGTGAGAATGGCCGTTGAACCCCGCCTCATACGCCACTGGGTATTTTCGTTCGATCCTTTTTGAGGTCGTGGAATTTTCGCGCTGGATTTCCTGCTGATTTTCTGAAGATTTAACAAGCTTTCCCTGAGTCCCTTGCCGCTTCTCGGCTTTCCCATCATATTCCGCCTTGTATCTCCAAAGCATTACAAACGATGACTTGAAAAGGATCTTGTCATGAAACAACAAGGTATAAGACTTGCTTTGATGCTCACATCGGCCATGGCTTGCCAGGTCTATGCTCATGGCCCTAACGAAACCCAGGAACCGAAAGTCCCCATTCCGGATAAGCCGGGATCCATGCAGGATGCACCAAAATACTATGAAGACGTGAAACCCATTTTTGATGCCTACTGCGGCACCTGCCATCAAGTGGGTGGCTCGGCGCCGTTTTCGTTGCAGGATTACAAAACTGTCAAAGCAATGGCAAAACCCATACTGAGGGCCGTGGAAAACAAGACCATGCCGCCGTGGGGTATAGCAGCGCTGGAAAAACATCCGGTGAAGTATGATCTCACCCTGAGCCAGGAGCGCATCAGGCAGATTCGCGCCTGGGTGGAAGGCGGATCCCAGGAGGGAAATCCCCAGAAAGAGGGTCTTCCGATTGCACTGGAAACCTCAAGTATCAAGCACGTTGATCTGATCATGACCATGGCCAAGGACTACCAGACGATTGCAGCCGAACAGGATGAATATCGCTGTTTCCCCATCGACTTCGATGCCAACGAAGACTTTTATGTTACCGGCTTCAAGGTGCAGGCGGGCAACTCCAGCATCGTCCACCATACTTCTCTTTATGCTTTTGACCCGCCGTATGCAGGCCTGGTGGATACGATGGATGCTTCCGACCCGGACTATGGTTACACTTGTTTTGGAACCCCCACGACACCCGCCTATCCGCAAACTCCATTCCGCACGATCGGAACAAGCGGAACTCAGGCTCTTGATGTGGTCTTTCCTCAGAATACAGGCATCCGCATCAAACCCGGAACCCGCTTTGTGATTCAAATGCACTACAGCCGTGTCTCAGCGAACGGCAGCGCAGGAGGCAGCGATCAGTCCAAGGTTCTGCTCCAAACCCAAAAACAAGTCGCCGAGCCCTTGGAATTCATCTATTTCATGAATCCCGAATGGCTGCAGCCCAACATCATGATGATCCCCGCGGGACAGAAAGAAGTGACTCATAGTTTCTCGGGAAGCCTTCTCGACAACCTGAGCAGCATGAGCAGCAAAGGTGAATTGCAACTGAACAAAGGAATCAGAATACGCGGGATCATTCCGCATCAGCATCTGCTCGGCAAAGGGATGAAGGTTTGGAAAATTTCTGCGGATGGCAGCGAAGATCTCCTTTTGGACGGCGTCGGGCATTTCACCTTTGGACATCAATGGATCTATCAGTACCAAACCGCAGTTGATCTCCTGCCTCAGGACATGCTGAAAATCAGCTGCGTCTGGGACAATACGAAGGAAAACCAGCTCACGAGCAGCGGCCAGAAGCTGGAACCCATGGATACGGATTGGGGCGATGGCACACGCGACGAAATGTGCGTCGCTGCCATCCTTGCCACCGATCTTCCCTGATTTCCTATCCAGGGTTTGAATTCTTTCCGCTAAGTTCGGCTACGAATCGGCCAGGCGCTTCGGCGCCCTGGCCGAACACGCGGCACTTTTCCTAACGCCTTTTTGCACGTAAATGCTTCGCTTTTAGAATTTTCTCGTGCCTAAGGTTAATAAAACTTTCCTGATTTCCCTAATGGAAGAGACCGATAAGGCTGCATGTGTCCACTCAGGGAGTCTTCATGCAAGTCTTTAAAATCAGCACCGTAGCCCTGCTGCTCCTGTCTTTTCCTTACGCCCAAGCCCAAAGCGGAGAAAGCGCCAGCGCGCGAAAAAAGAAGACGGTTCAAATCGGTGCGCATGGGGGAGGCAACGGCACCGGGACGAACCTGGGTCTCTTTCTTCCAGGCGATAATCGCCTTGACCTGTCTTACTCGATGTCATCTTTGGATTTTTTCGGGCTTACTTATAAACAGAGCATCTACAGCCTGGAATTCCAATCCTTTCTGGGGAACAGCTTTTATTATGCGCTGGGCGTAACGCAAAGGAAGCTTGAGATCACCATCAAGGATTATTACAGCGCTGACACCGGCACGGTAACGACTCACCTCAACTGCAAGGGTCAATCGATCGGGCCGCACCTCGTCATTGGCAACGAATGGCAGTGGGATTATTTCTCTCTGGGCGCCGAATGGGTGGGTTTCATCAGTCCTTCCACCTGGAGCTATAAAAACGAGTATAATGATGCGACGTGGACGGACGCTGATAAAGCGTATTGGGATGAGACCATCGAAAAAGCCGTGAAGCAGACGAGCTTCATGGGATTGAATCTGACTCTCGGTTTTTCGTTCTAAGGGGGCGCAGTTGTATAGGTTTGCATGTCGTCCAATTCAGGGACACTCTGATAGGTTTCTGTGACAAGAAGCATCAGACGACCGTTCAGATCGATTCTCCTTTTCTGCACCACAAAACCATTCGCATTCTTATGATCTTCGGACTCCACAGTCGAACCCTTGGTTAGGCTGGGGCCTTCACCGCCCATCATCGTCGACACAGAATGCCAGTGATCCCAGTTGCAACTTTTTCCCGAGAGTTCACCTTTGCCGGCAAACGAGCCATTTAACTCAGCGAGTTGAAGAATTCGAAGTCTACGATCTGGAGAAAGAAGGGGCCATAGTACGCGATAATCCAGCGGCTCAAAACTATAAGGTCATGGATAGAGCCGCAAGCAAACCAGGCACTCACAAACCGGATATCGAAAATCAGGAATCGCTTTTTACTGCCTCCTGAAGCCTACTTCCTTTGTTTCCATCCATAATTACTGCATATTGCCAGGCCTCCCTCTTCCCTGTCGTATTACATGACAATAAACACGGAAATGTAGGTTTCAGGCCCAGGATTCACCTTGCATTCCTGTTAATCAAAAGTTAGTAAAGCGTGTCTCACGGAGGAATGAAGAGCTTTGCCTGTCTGCATTTCCTGACTTCTTCCTGCCGAAGTCTAAATGTAATCTTAATACCGAGGTCGACTATGAAGGAAATCAAGCTGACACAGCAAGACGACCTGGACCTGTCCGTGGTGATACCCGTCTATAACGACACCCTTAAATTTGAGAACCTCCTCAGCAGCTATCTCCATGCGTTTGCTGCCCTGCCGCTGAAGTTTGAACTGGTCATCGTGGATAACAATAGCCCCCGATTTGAAGAAATTTATGCCATCGTAAAAAAATTTCGTGAGAACTTGCAAATCACCGTGGTGATGCAACCCCCTCTTCAGCATTCCTTCTCGCTGTGCAGTGCAAGAAATCGCGGTGTCCTGAACGCACGAGGACGCTTCATATTCTTCACAGATTCAGACTGTCTGATAGACGAGGATTTCGCGACGACGGTGGCAGACATTTGTCAACGTGAGGCTGCAGTATCCCTAGAGTCCCCTCGTATTTATACCGGCGAAAGGGTCTTCGTTTTAATACCCGATGAACCTTTGCCGGATGCGAAGATTTCAGACAGGATCAAGGAACTGCCGCGAGTACCCTCGGCCAGCAACTACGGGAAGGTCAAGGACCGGCGTTTCCCCTGGATCCAGAATCTTCCACAGCAGGAGCATCCGTGGAACTTTGTTCACGGCTGTTTCATACTGCTTGAGAAAGAACATTATCTGCGGGTTGGAGGCAGCGACACCTCCTATGACGGCTTTTGGGGCTACGAGGAGATTGACCTCGTCTATCGGATGGTCCATCAGCTCCGCGCCGAGGTCATTTACCTGGAAAAAGCCAAAGTCTATCATCAGGAGCTACCGTCGGATCTTGAGAAAATCCCGCAGAATACACAGCGGAACAATAAAAGCATGAACCCCAACTATCAGCGGATATGCCAGCGGGTCCCGGGCTTTGATGAGTTTAAAAAAGTTCAGTGGCAAACCTTGAATATCATAACGTCCTAAACACCAAGGCGAGGCGCTACTGCTTATGAAACGTTATCTCATACTCCTCGATTTCGATGGAACTCTCATTGAGCGGGACAGCAGGGGCTGCCGCGATAAAATCAAATTTTCCGATCTGGCCCTGGCGAAATCCGTGTATCAGGAAGCTTTTGCTATCGTCATCGATTATAAAATCCTGACCAGCTCCTGCGCCCAGTCGATCGAAGACATCATGACTGTTTCGGAAATGGCCAGTATCGGCGAGTGGCTCTTTGAAAATGGTCTTCATGCCCGAAAATATGTGGAGTTCTGCGATACCGTACAAAAAAATCCAGACACGCTGGCTTTTTTGTCCCAGGTACCCCAGATTTGTTCCTGGCTTGATGATTTTCAGGAGCAAAGGATTTCCGATGTCGTTCATAGTATCAGCAGGAAGAAAGTTTCCCTGGCGATTCACCTGAAACACAGCCAAGGTGAAGTCTATAAGGCCTTGATCGCGGCGTTTGGCGCTACGTGCACCATCATCAAGTCCGGGCTTCAGACCATAGAGATCTTTCCTAAAAACTATGATAAGACCTGGGCATTGGATCAAATCGACCTCAGCCCCTATGAACGAGTCGTATTCATCGGCGACTCCATCTACCCGGGTGGCAATGACTACGCAATTGCGCATAGTCCCAAGGTGGATTTTGCGATTGAAGTCAAGAGTCCTCGTGACAGTGCTGGGCTCCTGATCAATATGCAAAAGTCAGCGCATAGGGTGCCTTTCCATTCCAGTATTTTAAATGGCACGCAAGCCCGAGTCGTGACAGATAGGATGGAAACACTGAGCGATGAGGCGCGTTTCTTCAAGGACAAAAGATATATCCTGTTGGACTTCGATGGAACGCTCACCTACGAGCAAGGCCAGGTCTACCCAAAAATACTCGATGCGCTAAAAGCCCTGTCGGCCACTTACAGGATCTGGATTATCACCGGTCGCTCCCTGGGATGGGCCGACATGATGATCAACACCTTTCCCATCGACGGCGTAATCGGAGAAAACGGTGCCTTCGCTTTCTACTGGGACGAGGATCATCGCAAGATCAGGATGTGGCGGTCCAAACACTTACCCGGCGATTACAAGCAAAAACTCGCGCATTTGAAAAATCAGCTTCAGGTGAATTTCCCTTCCATCACTTTCGCCTCGGATCAATTTTCCCGCGAGCATGATATTGCAGCCGTGACCAACGAACACGGCGAGATTCTGACTTCCGATCAAATGGAGCAGCTCCTCGCCTGGGCCCGCTCGGAAGGTGCTTACGCTGCGATCTCCAATATCCACATCAATATATGGTTCGGCGAGTATAACAAGGCTCAGACGGTGATCGAGCTTTTTAACGAGCTTTATTCGATCTGTAACTACGAACTCTGCCGCCGGTCGTTCTATATAGGCGACAGTCCCAACGATGAGCCGATGTTCCGTTTGATCGAAGCCAGTTTTGGCGTCAAGAACGTTGAGGTGTTCCTGGATCGTCTGCGCTATAAACCTGCGGCCATCAGTCGCGAATCGGAAGCTTACGGCTCCTATGATATCCTGCGCAATATTCTGGATAAGAAAAGGATAGCGCTCTATGGTTCGTGCCAGGGCGCAGCTCCTACTGGAAAATATCTGTCTCGTGAGAAAGGCCATCATGCAGAATTCAAACAATGACTTTTGGTATCTATCGACTCGCAATATGTCCAGCACGCTGGATAGGATCCATATCACTTCGATCGCCTTTTATCTTATTTTTCCCCTGGTCCTGATACTGGGCCAAATTTTTCACATCGATGCGATGCTCAAGTTTGAGCGGGATATCATGTTTGCAGGCAGTTTCGCTTTAGGCGTTTGGCTCATCTTTGACTTTTTTTACCCAGCGATCCCCGTGTCCCGCACTTATATCGTTCTACACCATGTCGTGGCAGCCGCCATCGTGGGACTGGCGCTGGTTTTTGAACTTTATGGGCCATTGGCTATCGGGATTCTGCTGCAGGAAGGTTATACTTTTGTCTTCAGAAAGCTTATCTATGCCCCCGGTCTGGAATTAATGGCGGATCTAACCCGCTTTACGGTGAGCGGTGCCCTCCTCGCTGTCAATGCAGGCGAGGTTCATTGGATCATGGTTCTGCTCTGGATTTTTTTCATTGTAAACAATGCCTACTTTTTCAAAAGCACGCATAGGAAAGTCTTCGTGGCTGAGGCGCTCAGCAGTTCTTGAGTGATCGGGAAACTTACACCATCCATACCGCTTACTACATTTTTTTACTGATCTTCTTCACCGCAATTCACATCACAAGTTCCGAGTCGTCATAAGATGCAACGGCTCGCGACTTCGTCCACAATCGCCTCAGAAACAACGCTCAATTCTTTGGAGATACCCATGAAGACCTTGTTAACAACAGCCCTCTCTCTGCTCGTTTCTGGTTCGGCTTTGGCTTCCGTGGATGTTCGCTTTTCAGGATCCTGCGCTGCAGGCGACTTTGATGCTCAGGGTGGAGACATCGAATACTTCAACCTGGATCTTGACCTTCTTGAAGGCACCGGCAATGAAAAAAAGGAATGTGTCATCACAACGACCATTCCGCAAAGACGAGGCTTTTTCATCAACGTGAGTCAGTTCCTGGCCCAGGGTGCAGCTGAGATGGACGGCAACGGCCTTGTGTCCCTCTTCGTCAATCATCGTTTCAATAACCAGAACGCGCCCGGTGCTCGCGACATCGCACGCAATTCCCGGAACATGACCGTATCGCAGACAGCCATTGGTGTGAGCATTTGCAATGAGAAGGTGGTCCTGCGCACGAAGCTGACAGCAACGGCCAAGGATGCCTTCTTCATCCAGGACAAGGCGACTTCCAATAACGTGAAGTACCGCTTTGCTTATATTCCCTGCAACTGATCACTCGGGGAAGGCTCGGGGACGGGATGTCTCCGGGCCCTTGCCTGACGCGAAGGGAGAGCCCATGCGCGAGTTCATTTTCAATATCCTGCTCCTGTCTGCCCATAAAGTCGGGGCCGAGCCCGGGATTATCACATTCACACCAGACAGTTTGAATGAAGACTGTGCAGGATCGTGGCAGGCGACCGTGAACGACGGTCGTACTTCGCTGAGCTTTGAGAATTTTGACTTGAAAGTTTCCTCTGCGGCCCAGGTCAAACACTGCCGCATATCGTGGAAGCCCTTGATTCCAGAGGGATGCTACGCTCCATCAGGGCGTCTTGTGATTCGCGGACACGTTCACATGCAGAAAGTGAAGGCTCAGCTGCGGCTCTCGCATGATCTTCTGGGACAGGGGGATACAGGTCAGACCCAAGCCATCGAACTGGAGGAAGGGCCGTTTAACGCGAGCATGGAACTCCCTCCGGAACGTTTTCAAAAACCTTGGGAAGCTGTGAAACTGATCACAAACCTGAGCCTTTTTTTGCGCCCCATCAAAGAGGGAAACGACTCCGTCCCAAGCCAAGGACGGGTATCCGTCACGGCTGTGGAACTCGAAGGTCTTCGCCCAAGGGACTGTGGTCCCCCATGAAATCCCCCCCAGTATGAACCTACCCAGCGGAAGGTGACAGCCACCCACCACCTTCCTTTTGCACTGCAAAACGCTGATGCGTCCCACCCTCACCTACTTTTGACTTTCCATTTTTCGTACTTCGCGTCGCAGAATCTTTCCGACCGGATTCTTCGGCAGAGCATCCACGAACACAATCTTGGAAGGCCTCTTATAATGAGTTAAAGATTCATTCAAAGCTTCACTGAGTTTTTCCTGGCTCAAGTTTTTATGGGCGGGAACGGCATAGAGGACCACGCGTTCACCCGTTTTCGCATCCGGCACTCCTACCGTGGCGCATTCAAGCAAAAGTCCTGTTGCCATGGCCTTCGCATCGATTTCATTGGGATAGACATTAAACCCGGAAACCAGAATCATATCCTTCTTCCGGTCCACAATTTCAATGAGGCCATCAGCACGGATGGTGGCTACATCACCCGTCATCAGATATCCATCATCCGACATGATCCTGGCTGTTTCATCTTTGTTTTTGTGATAGCCCACCATCACCTGCGGTCCCTTGGCCAGCAATTCACCCTGGACCTCGGAGCCCTTGCCAAGCGGCAAATCACGTCCTTCTTCATCACGCAGTTTTATCAAGGTCCCGGCCACCGGATAACCTTGAACGCCAGAAGTCGGGTTGAGAGGATCGGCCACGGCAATCAGCGGTGAGGCTTCCGTCAGGCCGTATCCTTCGGTTATACGGGTTCCTGTTCGTTTTCCCCATTCCGCCGCCACATCCGGTGACGTCGGCATACCGCCGGAAATAATAACCGTCTTGGGATCCAGTTTAACTGTATCGAACTCAGGACGTGAAAGAAGAAGCTTCATCAATGTACTGATCATCCCGACAACCATTACGTTCGGTTCATTCATCAGCTTGAAAAGCTGCTTGATCTCCCGTGGGTTCGGCAGCGTCGTGGTCGTCATGCCTAAACCGATCGTGGTGGAAAGGAAACCGCAGGTCAGACTATAGATATGATAGAAGGGCAAGGGTAAGAGCGACAAGGCGTTCTGTGACCCGGGCTGGTCTTGTATTTTTTGGACCCGTTCGAGCCATTCGGGAGAAAAGGCCCCAAACGATTGCTGCACATTGTAACAGATATTGCGATGCGATAGCTGGGCACCCTTGGCAATTCCGGTGGTCCCGCCCGTGTATTGAATAAAGGCAATATCATTTTCGTTCACCAACTTTTCCAGATCCCGCACCCGGGCAATCTGTTCGTCGGTCAAGGGTCGGCATGTATCGAGAAAACGGGTCACCTTAATTCCAGCATCAAACTGATAAGGGGGCACCATCTTTTTCACATAACGAACAATGGAGTTGATCAGAATTCTTTTTGGTAAAGGTAGAGCATCCGCGACTTCCGTGATGATGACTTCCTGAAGGCCCGGGACCGTGGCCTCCGCAGGTGTTTTGGCGATATTGGCCAGCGTCACCAGAACCTTGGCTCCGGAGTCTTTTAACTGATGCTCAATCTCAGGCCTGGTATAAAGAGGATTGCAATTGACGACGGTCATGCCAGCCTTGAGGATACCAAGCAAGGTCACCACATACTGAGTGAGGTTCGGCAGCATGATAGCCACACAATCCCCCTTGCTCAGGAAGGGGCGGGTCAGGAAATAGTGGGCGATGGAGTCCGACATGGCGTCAAGTTCCGCAAAGGTCAGGGTTCCCCCCAGACACTGCACAGCTTTTTTATGGGAAGACTTTCCCACACGCTCCCGCCAGTTGAGCAGAACCGTCCTGGGAAGGCTTTCATCCAGAGTAGTCCTGCGTTTCAGATCGGTCAGTGCTTTATGCCAGAAAGCTGCCACTTCTCTATCACTGATACGATTCGGGTTCGGCGATTTGAGGTTCTGAGCTACGGAATCATCATGGCTCATCGAGTAGGCCCCTTTTACGAATTCACTGAGTCACAGGTTTTTATGCCTATTTTACTTTAGCATAAAATTGGGGACAATAGATCCCTTCGCATGGACTCTGAAGGGGATCAGTTGATCGTTCCGAGGATTTCTCCAACCCCTTCCCTGCCAGTTGCTGAGCTTTAGACCAGGCCTCCCTGATTGTTGAGCCGGCTTAGGCGTTCTCTTAAGCGCGGCACAACAAAGTCCCTGAATGTTCGTAATTTAAGCGGCAGGGCACGCACTCCATGATGGACGATATGCACGGGCCAAGGCGGTGGTTCAAATCCTTCGAGCACTATTTTAAGTTCCCCACGGCCCACCGCCTTTTCAACCTGATAGGATAGCGCGCGCGTGATTCCCACGCCTGCTATGGCAGCATCGATGCCAGCCTCGGCAGTCGAAACAATAAGCCTCGGTCGGACAGCGATCGAAATCTTTTCTTTCCCTTCATGGAACGTCCAACTGCGCGGCGAGCCGAGCACTTCAAAGGCGATGCAATCGAAAGAGGAAAGAATTTCGGGTCGCTGTGGGATTCCACGGGCAGCAAGATAGGCTGGATGAGCACACACAA
>NZ_DASTAT010000103.1 GCF_035712445.1 Oligoflexus sp.
GACTGGGTGCTGTTAAGGCTGGAGCGAACTATGCCGCAAGCCTGCGCGCATCCGTGCAGGCCAAGGCCAAGGGCTGTTCCCAGGTCCTCTGGCTTGATACGCAGCATGAAGGCATCGAAGAAGTCGGAACGATGAATGTCTTTTTCGTCTTCAAGGATGAGATCGTGACCCCTGCCTTGAATGGAAGCATCCTGGCTGGCGGCATGCGGGATTCCGTATTGCAGATCCTCCGTTCGCACAAGAATTTCTCACGCCTCCGAATCAGCGAACGCCGCCTCACCATAACTGAAGTCCGGGAGCGTCACGCGAGGGGCGAGCTGCAGGAAATCTTCGGTACAGGCACGGCGGCGGTGATCTCGCCCGTGGGTGAGATTCGGAGTGAAGGCCAATCCCTGACGATCGGTGATGACATCGGTTCGGTGAGCAGCTGGCTTTTGAACACGATTCAGGGCATGCAGTGGGGATCGGTCCCGGACGACTTCGGCTGGATGCGCCGTCTCGAAGATCTCGCTTGATCCGCTTTTTTCATGTGCTGTAAGAGATGCCCCATTCGGTTTTCACAGGCTCGAAGGGGGTCTGGAACGTCAACGATCTGTCCTGGGCAACGAGCTTCAGCTGCAGGGCTGCGCAATCGGACCAAAGGCTTTCCGCAGCGGCGAATTTATCCGTGAAAGGGTGCTGACCCTCGCAGACCACGCGCCAGTGCAGTTGGTCCTGATCCCGCGCGACATGAAGAGAAGCCTTGGTGCAGGCGTAAAGTTTCAACGTGCGACTGATGATATTCGCGATATTGCCGAGACTGCAAAGTGTCGGCGGGGGCGCGACTGTCGTCTGAATTTCACAGCCGTGATCCAGATCGGAAAGATGCGTTTCCAGTGTTGCCTTCAGCGCTTCGCCGGTCAGGAGCGCCCCTTGATAGCTTGTGCGATTGCGCAGGCCCAATCCATAATATTCCTTGGAAAGCGAGGCGGCATCCTGAAGGATCAGCGTGCATATCGTTCCAAAATAGCTGTAGATGATCGCGTCCGGCGAGTCGTCCAGGGAAAAGAGATCGCCCGTCACGCCATTCATAAAGAGAAATCCGATGTTATGCTCATGGCCGAAGAGCGGCAGGCAAAAACCTGACTCCAGACCCATCGCATGAATGCGTCCTATGGATCTTTGCGTCGGCACGCCCCTTATACGATAGCTCTCGACAACTCTCTCGGCACTTCCAAATGTCCGAACATCCGTCATTCCCAGTCTGAATAAAGAACCATTGGCATCCACATAGCATGAATAACCAACTTCCATCGTGTTGGGGCTCTGGCCCTTGTGTTCGACACTGATCGCAAAAAGTTGATTCGCAAGGCCCTGGCGCAGGACAAGACAGATGCGAGCCAGGGCTGCGAAGCGGGGGTGTTGGGTGAAAATACTGAAGGCCGTGCGCGCAAAATCCTTGATTTCCCCGCGTTTGCGGAGAAGGAGCAGTTCGCCAAGACGCCCCAATATCCGGGAATCGTCGGTATCAAAGGTGAGCCGGGGGCTTTGCATAATGGACTTCAAATGCAGGACCTGGTCTTTATGCATGGTGCCTCGCTGGGTCGTTGCGCTTGCGAATTATTTCTCAGGAATAATCCTAGGGAAAAACCCAGGCGGAAGCACCAATAATTTTTGTATCGCGGCTCGGCGAGGTTCCAGGCGAGGCCTTCATCGGCCGGCTGGACTAGCTTTCTTCAAGCCCGGCGATCGTGCGATTCAATTCATCCAGCATCGCCTTCAGCCGCGCGATCTCGTCAGGCCGCCCCTGATCCCCACCGAGCATGCAGAGGAGAGTCCTTGGGATATCCTGCGCCTTGTCTTTCAGCTTCTGGCCCCTTTTGCTGAGGGCTATGATTTTCTTGCGGCTGTCCTGCGAGTCACTGGTCACCTGAATATGCCCTTTGCCCTGAAGGCTCTTCACCAAAGTACTTAAAAAACCCTTGTCCATGGACGTCGCAGTCGCAAGCTGCCCCATGGTCACATGATCCTGCTCCCAAAGGCTCAGCATAAGAATGTATTGGGGATAGGTGAGGCCCAAGGGGCTAAGCAGCGGTTTATACAGGCGCATCATGCCATTCGAGGCCAGGTACAGCCGATAGCAAATTTGATTCTGAAGTTTAAGAAACTCATCGCTCATGCTGCCGAATTTACTTTGCATACAAAACGAAAGCAAGATATAAGAAGCCTTCAATAGTTTGTATGCAAAGTATTGAGTCTCTAGCATCCGCAATGGAGGTCACACGCAATGGAAGTTCGAGTGAGTTTGACTCAGAAAGTCTTCAAGATTCTTTTGGGGTTATTTCTATTTATGGCTGGTGTCGCCCACCTGACCTGGCGTCGGACGGAATTTCTGGCCCAGGTACCACCCTGGTTACCGCTGGACGCCGACCTTGTCGTTCTGCTATCGGGTTGGGTTGAAATCAGCCTTGGGCTTGGGCTTCTCTTCCTTCAGAGGACCCGGGGCGCTGTGATTGGGGTCGTAACGGGTCTGTTCTTTATCGCGATTTTTCCCGGGAACATCTCGCAGTATGTGAATGGCATCAGTGCCTTTCGCCTCGATACCGACCGCGCGCGTTTGATTCGGCTTTTCTTCCAGCCTGTTCTTGTCGCCTGGGCGCTGTGGTCGACCGGAGGCTGGACCTGGCTGAAGCAGAAGGCCAAGGCTCGTTCCGCTTAAGGACACTGGAAGATTTTCCTGGAGGCAAGCCCTATGATCCTGACCCTTCTCTTCAGTGTTTTGCTGTGTGCCGGCCTTGCGCTTTTTTTTGCCTGGTGCCGCATTCAGCGTGAGCTGCAGAGAAAGGTCGTGCAAAGCCAGGCCTGCTTTGATGATCTGATGCAGGGGCAGTCGATCGCGTCTCACAGCCGCGTTGAGTTCGTGGCACCTCCGGGGCATGTCCGTCAGCTGCTGCTCGGCTGTTTTCAGCAGAATCCCTTTCCTCGCTACCGCGCGCTTTTAACTGTTGTCAGGCTTATGGGAGTGATCAAACTCTTCAAGCGCGAGACCGTGCTTCAAACACCGGCCGCGGCTGCTGTGCTGACCGCATCTGGTGTCATGGCCACCGAAATCGGCCACCTGCGTCAGCAAAAGCCGGGGCCGGATCAAATCGTTCGTGGGAATGTGGTGCTGGCTGGGCTGCAGGCGCTGCGGCTCTATTTTGCGTCCAGCTTCGAGCCTGCCTTTTCTTTGCAGCGCTTTCGCTCCTGCCTCGAAGTGAACAATGCCTTCAATGGGTCACGCCAGAAATATAAGACCCGCGATGGGCGCTTTTTTTCCTTTCATTGCTATTATCCTGAACAAAAAAGAAAAATAGTGGGCGCTCTGCGTCTGCCTCAATCGCACGATCAATTCACCATGCAGTCGGTGAAAGAGGATCGCAGGCTGATTGAAAAAACAGTTGCGAGGCATGATGCGGCTGATCTTGAAGAACTCAGCTTTGCCAGTGGCGCCTGCGCATCCATACTAAGAACAAGGGCCGAGTGGGAAGCCTCGCCCGTCGGCAAAGCGGTCGGAAAAATGCCCTTGATCAAGATGGAAGCCCGCGCGCATTCCCAGCCGCCGAAAAAGTTTTCAGCTCCTGCCCCCGGCCAGGGTCCTTTGGCTGGAATCAAGGTGCTCGACCTCACGCACATTATCGCCGGTCCCGCGTGCACCCGTCTTTTAGCGGAATACGGTGCGGATGTGCTTTTGATCCGGCGCGGTCAGCTGCGCGATCAGGTCCAGTCGTTTCTGGAGCTGGATGGATGGGCGGGAAAGCGGGTTTGCCACCTCGATTTGAATCACGAGGATGAGCGCGCTTACCTCCGCACCCTGATTCGCGAAGCGGATATAGTCATCTGTTCCTATCAGCAGGGCGCGCTGGAACGCTTCGGTTTGACGGAAGCGGCCATGTTTCAGTTGAATCCGCGGCTCATACTTGGATCTCTATACTGCTTCAGCGACACTGTTTGGCGAAGCCGTCCCGGTTGGGCGCCTTTGGCCGAAGATATTACGGGCCTGAGCCTTCGCAATGGATCGGCCGCGAAACCGCGGAATCTGAATGGAGTGCCGCTCGATTATATTCCCGGTTTTGTCCTGACACTCGGGATCCTCCAGGCCCTTTATAAAACGATGACCGAAGGATCGGGCTATGTCGTGGACGTTTCGCTGACCCGTGTCGCCATGTGGCTCCATGCATGCAGCGATCGTTTTGCGGAACTTTCCGTTCCTCAATCTTTATCTGGGACAAGGAATCAGACCGTTCCACCTTACCTGCACTTTGTCGCAGGAACAGCCCTTGGAAACCTGGCGTTTCCCGCGGGCGCTGTCGTCACACCCTTTGATGCAGACGCTGCCACCTCTCGTCCCTGTGTGGATGGACAGTGGGGTTGGCTTGAACCCGCAGCCGCGGACATCACCGATGAGGCTGCGATCCCGGTCCCTGCCGAAGCCCTGGCTTATATCCCTCGGCCTGCTTTGAACACAATTGGAACTGATGGGCATCCATGAGTCCCATTGATGACTGCGGGATCTTTGCAAAGTTTCTCGCGGACGCGTGCTTTTCTCTTTCGTTCTGGCGCAAAGACGGGTATCAAGCAGTCTCCAAAACCCTTACCTGATCTATGCTTCAAGAGTTTTAAGATTGGACGAGCTTATGCAAAGGTGGACAGCACGCATGAAGATGAAAACCATGAGAAAAGTTTCTGTGATCGGTCTGACCCTGATGGCCAAGATGCAGACGGTTCAGGCCGCAGGTTTCGCTGTGAAACAGCAAAGCGCCAGCAGCATGGGTACGGCCTTTGCCGCGGACGGCGTGGGACAGGACGATATCTCGACTCTCTTCACCAATCCGGCCCTTTTGGAAAAGGTGGAAGGCTCCGAGGTCGCAGCATCTCTCGTTTTCATGTCTCCTGTCCTGGAATTCAAGAATGGATCATCATCAACGGCAGCCGGCACACCTTACGCGAATCAAAGCAGCCTGAAAACCGAACAGTCGGATATCATGGAATCGAAGATCATGCCGACGTTCTATGCTGCGACGCGCCTTAATCAGGACTGGCACGTGGGTCTGAGCATGAATGCAGCCTGGGGCAGTGCCTCGAAGTATGCCTCGGATTGGGTTGGCCGCTATTATGCGACAGAAACTGAATTGACCGGCATCAACCTCGGTCTTTTGACCTCTTATCAAGTCCTGCCAGGTCTGACTCTGGGCGGCGGTGTTCAGCTTCAGCGGGCCAATGGCCTTCTGGCCCAGGCTGTGGATCTGGGGAGCGTGATCTATCGCGCGCAGCGTCTGGCGGGAGCTGCCGGTGATCCGACTCTGGTTGGCAACCGGGATATCATCGCCGAGTTCAAAGGCCAGGGCGATAGCGCAGGTTTTGTGCTTGGTCTGACTTATGATATCACTTCCGCGCTTGAGCTGGGCCTCAGTTACCGAAGCCCCGTGAAGCATAAGGTGGAAGGTGATATGACGTTCGCGGCGGAAAACGTGGCCTCGCAGCTGACCCTGACCCAGGTTGCCAGTCGTGAAGCGCAATTCCGTTCCGCGGATGCCTCGCTGAGCATGAGCACGCCGGCGATTTATGTGGCGGGATTAAGCTACCGCGCCCTTTCCCAGCTGACTGTATACGGGAATGCGACCTATACCGACTGGGATAGCATGGAAAAGCTGGAAATCAAGTACGGCGAAGGGCAGAGCACCAAAACTCTCCTGGGTTGGAAGGACTCCGTCTACGCAGCAGTCGGCGCCGATTATGCTTTTGTCGCGGGACAGAAACTGCGGGCCGGTTTTGCTTATGAAAGCGAGCCGATTGAAGACGGTCTGAGAAACCCACGGAGCCCGGGTTCGGATCGCACGGTCTATGCCCTTGGCTATGGCTATCAAAGCATGAGCGGATACTATTTTGATGCTGGATTTAACTATTACCAGTATAAGTCGGCGCCACTGGATCTGAAAGCCAGCGCTTATGCCGAAAATCAAATTCGCGGTAATTTGAGCGGTGAATACGAGCGGAATATCAAGCTTCTCATGCTGCAGACCGGCCGTAAGTTCTAAACTCCGGCTTCCCATCCCCGGCCCGCATTCAAATGCGTGAGTCATCCGTTGCCAGCGGGTTTTCTCCAGGAGAAGATTCCGCTGGTACGATGCCCGATTTTGCAAATCCTGCCAAAGATGTAAATAGACTCCTAAAGTGGTTCGTTTGAGCATCCACGCTCCGATTCCTAAAAGGAGACTTTATGAAATACATTCAACTAGGGATGTTTCTTCTCGCAACCTGCCTTGCGCCATGGGCCGAGGCCCGATCGCCGGCTCGTGATGCAGCGGCGGAGCAGGAACTGCGGGACATCGCGACCGAAGCCTACATCTATGTTTATCCGCTGGTGACCATGGATGTGACGCGCAAGGTCATGACCAATACGGCGACGGATGATGGGTTAGGACGTGGACCCATGAATAGCTTTCATCATATTCGGACCTTTCCATCCGCTGACATGAAAGATGTCGTGCGCCCCAACTTTGATACCCTTTATTCCGTGGCCTGGCTGGATCTGACTCAAGGCCCCCTGGTGATCGACACACCGGATACTCAGGGCCGTTATTATCTTCTGCCGATGATGGATATGTGGACGGACGTCTTTGCCGTTCCTGGCAAACGGACGACTGGGACAAAGGCGGCTCAGTATGTGGTCGTTCCTCAGGGATGGAAGGGGCAGCTGCCTGCAGGTGCAGAGAAAATCGAAGCGCCGACGCCCTATGTTTGGATCATTGGCCGGACCCAGACGAACGGAGTCCAGGACTTCGCGAATGTGAATGATGTGCAGAACGGTTTCACGGTCAGAGCTTTGGATTCCGCGGCCCAGGAGCCGACCTCCAACGTCGCCCCTGATCCCACTGTGGACATGGCGACTCCGCCGCTGGAACAGGTGAATCGGATGCCGGCTTTGGATTATTTCCGCTATGCGGCGGAACTCATGAAGCTGCATAAGCCACATATCACCGATCAGAGTCTGCTCTTCCGCTTGGAAAAATTGGGCCTCGTCCCTGGGCAGAGTTTGAAAGTTCAAAATGCCCTGATTCAGAAAGCCCTGGAAGCTGGTGCCGCCGATGGCCTGAAAAAAATCGAAAGCCAGGCGGGACGCCTCGGAGAGAGAGTCAATGGCTGGCAGATCGATCGCGGGACCATGGGGGTTTACGGCAATGATTATCTGAAGCGCGCCTATATCACCTTGGCAGGACTTGGGGCCAACCTTCCCGAGGATGCCGTCTATCCCCTGGCCTTTACCGATGCCTATAATGAGCCGCTGACCGGCGCAAAGAATTATGTGCTGCACTTCGACAAGGATGAGCTGCCACCGGTCGATGCCTTCTGGTCTGTGACCATGTATGATGTGCAAGGATTTCCGGTCCCTAATCCTCTGAATCGTTATGCGCTCGGTGATCGGGATCCCCTGAAGTATAACCCGGATGGTTCCCTTGATCTTTACATTCAGCATGAAAATCCGGGTCCCGATAAGGAATCCAACTGGCTGCCCGCACCGGAAGGAGGCATGGGTGTGACCATGCGGCTCTATGCACCGCGGGCCAGCGTGCTCGATGGGAGCTGGAATCCTCCCGCTATCCGCTGATCAGGATGCAGGGGCGGTGTGCTGCTCATTCGAAGTCAAGCGTCGTAACGCAAGCTCGGCAAGGTAGTAATCAAACACGAGCTGAATGTTTTCGACCTGAGTCCGGTAAAGAGTCCGGCTGGCTTCCAGCACATCCGCTCCGCTCCTGACGCCGCGTTCATACTCCTCGCTCGTCTGTTTCAGGTATTTTCGGGCTTTCTGAAGCTGCTCGTCAGAATCATGGATCAGATCATGCAGCACTTTCATATCATGAAGGTGCTCATGATAGACGGCCTCGATCTGTTGGGTGCTATGCTGTTTTTGAAGTTCGTAAGCCGAAGCTTCCAGTCTTTTCGCTGAGGCTTCGTTCTGAACGCTCAAGTTATCACCAAGGGGAATGCTGAGACGGATGCCGGCGGCAAAATCCCTTTTCGGCAAAGAACCGGGTTCCTCCTGCGTTCCCTGCAGAAATTCCTCATAGCTGGCAAAAAGGTTCACGTCCGGGGTCCATTGTGTGACGGAGGAACCGGCGATCATCTGGGCCTGCTCCGCCTGCAGGGAAAGTTTGCGAACGGCCGGATGAGTCCCGGCAGCCAGCTTATAGTCCCCTTCCTTGGGTTCGGGTGGATGGGCAAAGGCCCGGTCGAGGGAGATGTTCGCGTCCTCGGGCAACCCGAGGAGGATGCGGAGTTTGTTGCTCAGCTCGTGCTCCTCCTTGTCAAGATTGCGTTTTTCTCGTTTCAAGGCTGCTTCGTGAAGCTCGAATTCCAAAAGATCCGTATTGGTGGTCAGACCTGCGTTCACTTTAACGCGGGATGATTTTTTCTTGGCCGAAGCCACCTGGACAGCTTCGGTCCATGCGTTCTTAAGCTCCCGAACCGATGCAAGCTTCACAAAGATTTCACGGGCGAGGCCCAGTTGGTTTCTGAAAACCAGCTGAGCCTCTTCGCTGCGGATGGCTGTTTCTTTGTCCTGAAGCGTGTCTTTCAGGGCATCACGGTTCCCGCGATAAAGGTTGACGCTCCCTTCCACTTTGAAAAAGGGGGCGCTCTCTCCACTGCCGTCGACCTCACGCACACCGCGCAGGCCGGATTCAAGATCCAGCTTTGGGTATCGTGCGCGCGCCTGATAGCCTTGCCTTGCGGCCGATGCTTCTTTCAGAAACTCAGCCGCCTTCACTTCCTTGCTATTCTTTTGAACCCGTTGAGGCAGTTCATCGTACTTCACAAGCACAGTTTCGCGCGCCAGCAGGTTCGTTGGCAGGAGCAGGAGGGTGAGGAGTGATGCCCATGACTTCATTGAAGGATCCTTTTTAGTCGAGATTGTCGAAGGCGGACAGGAGTTCCTTGTCCTTCGCTTTGAAAACAAAATCAAGGTTGAAAGGCTTGCCGATGGGCGCAGGCATCTGACCGGAGAAAGCTTTGCCATCATAGGTGATGGTAAAGTCCTTGGACTGCCACTTGCCCTTTTTCTCCGTGGCCATCGTCACCTTCGCCGTCTTGTCCCAGGCGCTGGCATCGACGGGTTTCATCTCGGCGTCATAGACATAGACCTGAAGCTTGCCGTCCGGCGAGCGCACCAGCTCGGCCTTGTTCATAAGCTGCGCCTTGGGCCCAAGCTTTGCATCCTTTTTCGCGACGACCGCGGAAACCAGTCCACCGAATTTCCCCGTATCCGAGAGTTTGGGGCCATGGCCTTCATCATGAGCCAGGGCTGGGATGCTGGAGGCGAACGAGATAGCCAGGAGCAGTGCACTCAATTTCATAAAAGTTCTCCTTGATTCGCTTGAAAGCGAAGATATTGCTCAGAAGCCTTCTGACCGAAGAGGTAAAAGGCCGTCGGAGTCACGATCAGATCCAGGAAGGTCGAGGACACGAGTCCGCCGACGATCACCACCGCGACCGGGTGAAGAATTTCCTTGCCTGGCTCGCCGGCCGCGAGCAGCAGGGGAATGAGGGCCAGGGCGGCGGTCGATGCGGTCATGAGCACGGGCACCAGTCTTTCCAGGGTGCCGCGCAGGATCATGTCTTTGCCAAAGGTTTCGCCCTCTTCTTTCATGAGATGAAGGTAGTGGCTCACCATCAGGATTCCATTGCGTGAGGCAATGCCGCAGAGGGTAATAAAGGCGATCAGCGTGGCGACGGAGAGGACTCTTTCGGTCATATAGATGGCCAGAACGCTGCCGATCAGAGCCAGGGGAATGTTCAGCATCACCTGAATGCTCAGGATCCATGAACGGAAATGCAGGTAAAGAACGGTAAAGATTCCCAGAAGCGACAGAAGCCCTAGCACGAGTATCCTTTGCGAAGCCTGCTGCTGACTTTCAAACTGCCCGCCTAGCTTGATGAAATAGCCGGCAGGAAGCGTCAATTCACTGAGCTTTTTCTGTATATCCTGGACCGTTGTGCCCAAGTCCCGGCCCTGGGTGTTGGCGGAAACCACGATGCGCCTTTGCATGTCCTCGCGGTTGATCATGTTCGGACCGCTGCCCTGATAGATTCGCGAGACATCCGCAAGCGTCACGCCCTGGCCACTGGGAAGGACTTTAATGAGTGTCGAACCGATACTCTCGGGACTGGCCCGCGATTCATCATCCAAGCGCATGAAGATATCATGGATTCTCTGGCCTTCAATAAATTGTCCGGCGGATTCGCCATTCAAGGCGATTTCCAGATCTTCGGCCAGGGCTCCTGATTTGATGCCGACCTTTCCCGCCTCGTCCCGATCCACGGCGATCTTCAGTTGTGGTATCAGAACGAGGGGCTCGACCTGAAGATCAACGACGCCCGGGATTTTCTCCAAGAGACCATAAGTTTCGCCGGCGAGCCGCCGCAGCTCACTTAACTCCGGCCCGAAAATCTTCACCGCGATCTGGGCCCGCACACCGGACAGCAGATGATCCAGGCGATGGCCGATGGGTTGGCCGAGGTTTACATAGACGTCTCCCGTCGCTTCGATTTTCTCTCGTATTTCTTTTAATACGATCGGCCTGGGTCTTCCTCCTTCCTTGAAATCCACATCGATCTCGTGCCAATGGACGCCTTCGGCATGCTCATCCATCTCGGCCCGTCCCGTGCGCCTGACCGTGGACGCCACCTCGGGCACCGAGAGGATGGCTTCCTCGACTTTGATGCCGAGTTTATCCGAGGCCGCAAGAGAAATGCCAGGAGCGCCTGCGACGCCGATCGTGGCTGTGCCTTCGTTGAAATTGGGCAGAAAGTTGCGGCCCATTTTGGGTATCAGGCTCAAAGCGAAGACGAGTAGACCGATGGAGACTCCGAAGACCAACCAGGGTCTCGGCATAGTGAAGGTCACAATCCGACGCGCGATCTGCTTCAGCATGCGAACAAAGAATCCATCTTCGCCATGGGCAATAGCTTTGGACTGAGGCAGGAAATAGGAGCAGAGCACGGGAGTGATGGTCAAAGAAATTACCAAGGAAGCCAGGATGGAAATGATGTAGGCGATTCCCAGCGGAACGAAGAGCCGGCCTTCAATGCCGCCGAGGGCGAAGAGAGGCAGGAAAACGAGACAGACGATGACGGTCGAAATCACAATGGAATTTCGGACTTCGGATGAGGCGGCGTAGATGACCTGTAGGGGATTTTGAGGTGACGCCGAGAGTTTATTCTCGCGGAGCCTGCGGAAGACGTTCTCGACATCGACGATGGCGTCATCCACCAGTTCACCTATGGCGACGGCCAATCCACCCAGAGTCATGGTGTTGACGCCAAGTCCCACGAGATGGAATACGATCGCGGTCGTGATCAAGGATACGGGAATGGCCACCAGGGTGATCGCCGTGGTGCGGATATTCAGTAGAAAAAGGAAGAGAATGACGGCGACCATGATGATCCCATCCCTCAGGGCTTCTTTCACATTGTCGATGGCGGTTTCGATGAAGTGCGCCTGGCGGAAGAGGTTTTTCTCGATCCTGATGCCGTTGGGAATGGATGGGGTCAGCTCATCCAGCTTTTTGTCGATCTGGGCGGTCAAGTCAATGGTACTGGCATTGGGCTGTTTTTGAATCGTGAGGATAACGGAATGCTTGCCGTTGATGCTGCCCTCGCCGCGTTTCAATCGCGCGCCGAGCTTGACTTCGGCGACGTCTCGGATGAAAACCGGCTGGCCGAAGTGCATCCCCACGACCGAGTCTTTAATATCATCGAGCGAAGTCACGCGACCAAGAGGGCGAATCAGGAATTCCTTGTCGCCGATATCAAGAAAGCCTCCTGTGGTATTTTCGCTCACCTCGTGAAGCGCTTCCTTGAACTGCTCCAGCGAAATCCCCCGCTTTTGCAGTGCCTGGCTTGAAACCAGGATTTGATACTGTTTGACCTCGCCGCCCATAACGATGACCTGGCTGATCCCGGGGATGGTCATCAGCTGCGGACGCAGAGTCCAATCCGCATACGAGCGGAGGTCCATGGGTGAGCTGCTGCCATCTGCGGCTGTCACGCCCACGAACTGAATTTCGCCCATGATCGAGGTCACAGGCCCCATGACGGGGATGATGCCAGGTGGCAGACGACCTTGGAGAAGCTGCAGCCGTTCGGCAATGAGCTGACGGTTGTGAAAAATTTCCGTGCCCCAATCGAATTCCACATGAAGGATGGCAATGCCGATGCCGCTGGATGATCGGACCCTCAGAACGCCCGGCGCTCCGTTCAAAACCGATTCGATGGGCACGGTGACCAGCGACTCGACTTCTTCGGGGGCGAGGCCGTGAGCTTCCGCTAAAACGGCAACCGTGGGTCGATTCAGGTTGGGCAGGACGTCGACCGGCAGCTTTTGGGCCACCACCAATCCATAAGCACAGATAGCAAGGAGCAAACCCAGAATCGTCAGACGATGATTCAAGGAATAGCGAATAATAGCAGTGAGCATCAACTTCTCCGCAAGCCTGGGACGCAGCAAATGTTATACGTGCAGACGGATACTCCGTACAGCAGCGTGTCCTTGTCATAAAAATGAGAAGGTCCTGGCTTAGGCAATAGGAGGTCGCAGAAGGCTGGCTAAAAAGGGATCGCAGATGAGGGTCTTCACGTGCATCAAAGGCGGAGGTTGAAATATGGATTCCCGATGGAACACCAGGGCATGGGAAAGGGGCAGGGCGGGATGCGCGAAGAGTCCCCAAACGTCTCGACTATGGCTGTGATCCTGCTGATGCGCAGCACCCTTCTGGCTGTGATCCTGCTGAAGCGGCTCGGAATCGTGGTCGTGATCATGATCATGATGCGCGACGTGGATGACCGTTTTCACATATTTCAAACTGTGAAAAGGTAAAGTCAGGAGTAAAGCAATAATGTAGCCTAGGACGTTTTTCATGTCTCAACCGTGAGTGAACAACGGCTGTACGATACTAGCTTCACGAGCGGGACGCTATAAGTCATATTAACATGCGTAAGAACTTGTTAAGGAGGACCGATGGGAGAAGCGCCCTGGATGACAATTCGCAGAGCCACCACTGCCGATGCTCCCGGCATCGCCAGAGTTCATGTGGAAACCTGGCGTTCCACCTATCAGGGCCTGGTCCCTGATGACTATCTTGCTGGGCTTTCGATTCCGGCTCGACAGGAATTTTGGGACAAGCTGATCCGCCAGCAGCCCCCGCGGGAGCATCTCTTTGTTGCCGAGGATCCGTCAGGCAAGATCGTGGGCATGATTTCGGGAGGACGGAATCGCAGCGAGCTGCCTTACGACGGCGAGGTCAAGGCCATCTATGTCCTGAAAGAGAATCAGGGTCAGGCGCTCGGCAGACGTCTATTTCAGGCGTCCGTGAATCAACTCGCTGATGATGGTTTTCGAAGCTTCATGGTTTGGGTTCTGGAACAGAATCCTGCCTGTGGTTTTTACACGCACCAGGGCGGACGGGCAGTCGGCGAGGCGGATGAGAATATCGGGGGAAAAACGCTCAAAGAACTGGCCTTCGCCTGGGACGATCTGCAGCGTCTCACGACGGCAAAGCGGATTTACCATATCACGGATCAAGCCCTGTGGCGGAAAGCTCTGGGGCAAGGGATCTATGAACATCCGTCCCTTAAGCAGGAAGGTTTTATTCACGCTTCCGAGCGATCCCAATTGCTGGGAGTGGCGAATCGCTATTTTCAAAAAGTGAAGGATTTGCTTGTGCTGGAATTGGACGCATCTCGACTGCAAGCGCCACTTCGCTTCGAGAATACAACAGGCGGTACCGAACTCTTCCCGCATATCTATGGGCCTATCCATCCTGATGCCGTGCTGCTGGTCCATACCCTTGAGGCACTTTGCCCGGATCGAAACTGAAGATCATGCCACAGGACTCAAGCTTGAGGCGCTTCAAAAACTGTGGCAGATGGCGCAAAAATCTCTCCATTCCCTCTGTCTGAGTATACTCATCACGGACGAAGATCCATGATACGGGCTGCATTTGCCGTAAAAAACCGCCTTTGGTATGTCCATTGCTTTTCCATCCTAAATAAGCACTCACTTGCGAGGTGAGCTGATGAAAAATGATAAGGACAGGCAGGCGTATGTCATGCAAGGAAGCCAGGACCTGCGCGCTCTGTTCGAGTCGATCCAGCGAGCCGGCTACCGCATCGCGGGACCGAGGTTTCGGGATTCTGCGATCGTCTTCGAATTCCTGGAACGATTCGAAGACCTGCCCTTTGGTTTCGAAGAGAGTCAGAAGCCAGGATCATACCGGCTCAAGGCCGCGGCGAATGCCTTCTACTTTGCCTATAGCGTCGGGCCTCAATCACTGAAGGCCATTCTTCACCCCGCGCGGCGCAAGCTGTTTGAGGGGAACAGAGTCGGTGGCCATTGGCAATTCACTGCCGAGGAAAAGGAAGAGCCGCCTGTCGCCCTGTTTGGAATAAGATCGTGCGATCTGAAGGCACTGCATGAGTTGGATAAAGTTTTTCAGGGCCGCAATGCGATCGATGCGCATTATAGCCGGCGGCGCCAGGGCCTGATCGTGGTCAGTGCGAGCTGCCGCAAGCCTTCTGAACTTTGCTTCTGCACATCCATGGGGCACGGACCCATGGCCACCGATGGCTTTGATATCAATCTTACGGAATACCTTTCCCATCAGCGGCATGAATTTCTGGCAAGACCCGGCACGGCGCGTGGTCATGAGTTTTTAAAGTCCCTTGATCTTCGTGTCGCCGATGAGCTTGCCATGGACGAGGAAGAAACCGTGGTGCGGAAGGCCAGGGAAAGGATCAAAAAAACCCTGCCCACCAAGGGTCTGCCGACTTTTCTGAAAGACAACCTGGAGCATCCACAGTGGGATGATGTCGCACGGCGCTGCCTCAGCTGCGGAAATTGCACCATGGTCTGCCCCACCTGCTTTTGTACGACGGTTGATGACATCACGGATTTAAGAGGGGAGCACACGGAACGCTGGTTGCGCTGGGATTCCTGCTTCAACTTCGATTTCAGTTTTATTCATGGGGGAGCCGTGCGCCCCACGACGCGATCACGCTATCGTCAATGGTTGACTCATAAGTTGGCGACCTGGCACGATCAATTCAAGAGCTGGGGCTGTGTCGGCTGTGGCCGCTGCATCGCCTGGTGCCCGGTGGGCATTGATTTGACCGAAGAGGTGAAAAGCATGAAGGTTACGCATGAAGAATCTTACGGACACAATAAGCTCGTTTGAATTTTTTCAGGGTCTGCCGCAGTATGCTCTGGAGATTTTAAGCGGCTGCGCTCAGCGGCAGGACTGGCCTGTTCATTCTTATTTAGCGGAAGAAGGTTCACGCGCGGACTATTTTTATGCGGTGGAGGATGGACGCCTTTCCATCGAACTCCATAGGCCTGGCCTGGGTCGCCATGTCATACAAACTTTGGGGAGAGGACAGGTGGCTGGCTGGAGCTGGCTCTTTCCACCTCACCTTTGGACCTTCGATATAAGGGCTTTGAGTCCCGTGAGAGTTTTGGCCTTTCAAGGGGACTGCCTGCTCAAGCTTTGCTCGGAGCACCCGGAGGTAGGCTATATCATGATGCGGCGCCTGGCTCATGTGATTGCAAAGCGATTGCAGGCCACGCGTCTTCAGCTGCTGGATATTTATGGAAGCACGGTGCCCGCGAGAGTTGCCGATGAAAAATCCCTGGCTCCCTGAGATCTGGGTTGTGGAACGCAGGATTCAGGAGAGCGAGGATACTGTCAGCCTTGAACTGCGTCCCGAGTCAAAAGCCGTGCGGCCTGAGGCGGAGCCTGGACAATTCAATATGCTCTATAGTCCCGGCTATGGAGAAATTCCCGTCTCGATCAGTTCGATGCGATCGGGTTCGTTTCTGCATACGATTCGCAGCGTGGGTGCAATATCCGCAGCACTTGCCGGCGCTCAGGCAGGCTCATGCGTGGGTGTGCGTGGACCCTTTGGAAGTTCCTGGCCGCTGTCGACAGCCTTCGGAAAAAATCTTCTTCTGCTGGCCGGAGGTCTGGGACTGGCACCCTTGCGTCCGGTCATCGAATGGGTCCGTGATCGACGCGAGGATTTTGCGGACTGTTCCGTACTTCACGGCGCTCGCGACAGAGACCATTTGATTTTCCGTGATGAGCTGGTGACCTGGCAGAAAAGCCCTGGGATCCATTGGGCGCTGACCCTTGATCATGCTGATCTGGATTGGGAAGGGCATGTGGGATCCTTGCCGCAGCTGCTGGATCTGGTGACTCTGGACAAGCAAACGACAGTCGCCCTTCTCTGCGGACCTGAAATCATGATGCGAGCGGCCGCTGCGTATTTGGTGCAGCTCGGTCTGCCGGCTGAGAGAATTTATTTATCTCTCGAACGCAATATGAAATGCGCGCTGGGATTTTGTGGGCATTGTCAGTTAGGTCCTGAATTTATCTGCCGCGATGGACCGATTCTCGCTTATGATCGGGTCGCAGCATGTCTGGGAGTCAAGGAACTATGAAACGACTGGCTGTGTGGAAATTCACCTCCTGCGACGGCTGTCAGCTCAGCCTGCTCGACCTTGAAGATGACCTGCTCCTGCTCACGGAATCCCTGGAATTTGCCTACTTCCTGGAGGCGTCGAGTGCGGCCCGTCCAGGACCCTATGATATTTCGCTCGTCGAAGGTTCCATCACGACTCCTGCGGATGTGGAAAGAATCCTGGAGGTCCGACGCCAGTCGAGGTTTCTGGTGGTGATCGGAGCGTGTGCCACCTCCGGGGGCATCCAGGCGCTTCGAAACTTTGTGGATGTGAAGGAATTCATAGCCTGCGTTTATGCACGGCCTGATTATATAAAGACTCTGGCCAAATCCAGTCCCATTTCCGCCTATGTTCCCGTCGATTTTGAGCTGCAAGGCTGCCCTATCGATAAGAGTCAGCTACTGGAAGTGATCGCATCGTTTCTTTTGGACAAAAAGCCTGCGTTGAGCAATGAAAGCGTGTGCGGCGAATGCAAACGACGAGGACTGGTCTGCGTTTGGGTCGCTGAGGGAAGGCCCTGCCTTGGACCTGTGACCCATGCCGGCTGCGGGGCTCTGTGTCCAGGCTATTCGCGGGGCTGTTACGGCTGTTTTGGACCGAAAGAGAACGCCAATGTTCCCTCGCTCGGCCGCAAATTTCGCGAACATGGCGAGTCGCCACGGGATATTCAGCGTCTTTTGAGAACGTTTCACGCGGCAGCGCCGGCTTTTTCCGGGAGGCCCCATGAACCCTCACGATCCTGAACAGGCCGCAGAAAAAACGTCCACGCGCGTGGTGAAGGTTGGAGCCATGACGCGTGTTGAAGGCGAAGGCTCGCTTCTTATTCAGACGGAAGGCGATCGGGTCAAAAACGTTGACCTCCATATCTTCGAGCCGCCTCGTTTTTTTGAGGCGTTCCTCCGTGGGCGTGCTGTCCATGAAACTCCTGATATCACATCCCGTATCTGCGGGATTTGTCCGGTGGCCTATCAGATGAGTGCGGTGCATGCGATTGAAAGCGGGCTAGGCGTCGTCATGCCTGATGCGATTCGCCGGCTGCGACGCCTTCTTTATTGCGGTGAATGGATCGAAAGCCATGTCCTTCATATCTACCTTCTGCATGCCCCTGATTTCCTCGGCTTGCCCGATGCCATAAGCCTGGGTAAAACGCAGCGCCAGCGGCTGGAGACGGGTCTGAGGCTGAAAAAACTGGGCAATCGGATCATGGCGCTGTTAGGAGGCCGGGAGATTCATCCCATCAATGTCAAGGTCGGAGGATTCTATAAGATCCCGCCGCGGGAAAGCTTTCGGGAGTTGAGTGACGAACTCTTCTGGGGCATAGAAGCGGCCAAGGATACACTCAGCTGGGTGTCCGGCTTTACCTTTCCAGAATTCGCAATGGATACCGAGTACGTGGCTCTGCAAAACCCAGGGGAATATCCCATGAACGAGGGGAATATTGCGTCCTCGCGTGGCCTGCGCATCGAGACCCGCGCGTTTGAAGATCATTTTGAAGAGTATCAGGCCCCGCAGTCGACAGCCTTGCATGCAAGAAGGCGAGGGCATGGCTCGTATCTCACAGGGCCGATAGCCCGCTTCTTGCTGAATTTCGCAGCTCTGCCGCCCCCGGTGCAAAAGCTCGCCCAGGAAAGCGGCATCCCTTTACCCTGTTACAATCCCTATCGCAGCATTCAGATTCGCGCGCTGGAGGTCATCTATGCCTGTCAGGAGGCGCAGCGCCTCATACAGGATTACGAAGATGGCCAGAGATCGTCGGTGGAACTGCAGGTTCATGCCGGAAGCGGCTGTGCAGCGACAGAAGCCCCGCGTGGGCTCCTTTATCATCGCTATGAATGGGATGGCGAGGGCTCGATCCTGGCCGCACGAATCGTGCCGCCGACCAGCCAAAATCAGAGCCGGATGGAAGAAGACCTTGGCACTCTGGTGGCAGGTCACCTGTCCCTTCCCGATGACGAACTCGCTGCGCACTGCGAGCGTTTCGTTCGCAACTTTGATCCGTGCATTTCCTGCGCCACTCATTTTCTTAAACTCACGCGGGAAAGGGTATAGCTCCATGGAAAAAGATCCCTTCCTGATCATAGCGCTTGGTCATGAATATCGTAGAGATGACGGTTTCGGAGCCCATGTTTTACGGAATCTGCTCAAAGAAGCTGAGGTTTCCTGCGAGGCCGTGTTCCACGCCGGGGATGTATCGGATCTTTTGGAGCGATGGAATCATCGCAGGGTGATTGTCATTGACGCCTCGGAATCACAAGGCGCTCCAGGTCGTCTGCATATACTGAAGCCCTTGCTTGCCTCCTGTCTTGTGCCGGAAGGCACAGTATCTTCCCATGGACTCGGGCTGGCGAAAACCATCGAACTCGGGAAAGTCCTGGGGAAATCGCCACGGGAGCTGATCGTGCTGACGGTCGAAGGTCAGGATTTCGGCTCGGGACCGGGTCTTTCCAGCGAGGTCAGGGGCGCGGTGGACGAGGCTTTGTCACAGCTTAAAAAACTTGTCATCGGCATGGAGACGGTTCATGCATGAAAGCGGAGTTATGAAGGATATGATGGCCTCCATTCAAAAACTCAGGGCGGATAACCGACTCATGAAAGTCACGCGGATCACGGTTCGGATCGGCGCTCTCAGTCCTTTTTCCGTGGATCATTTCCGGGAACATTTTTTCGAGGCTGCCGCAGGAAGTCCGATCGAGCAGGCGACGCTTGTCGTGGAAACTTCGGATGACATCGGGGCTGATGATGCGCAGTCCATAGTTTTGGAAGAGATTGAAGGTGAATGTGCCGGCTGAAAAAATGCAGCTGAGACTGGAGATCCACGGCCTCGTGCAGGGGGTGGGCTTTCGACCTTTTGTCTATCGTATGGCTCAGGCCCATGATGTGAAGGGATGGGTGCAGAATACCGGCGATGGCCTTGTGATCGAAGCCACGGGTGATGCCGATAGGCTGCATCAATTTATTGCAAGGCTCACAAGCGAAAAACCCCACGGGGCGCGGATCGATTCGCTGGACGTTTTGGAAGGGGAGGGGGCGCAGCGGGAGGATTTCGTAATCCTGGAAAGTCGTGTCACTCGCGTAAGCACGGATTTTCCCCTGGATGTCGCCATCTGTGAAGAGTGCCGTCGGGAACTGTCCTCGCCGGGGAATCGTAGGTTTCAGTATCCTTTCATCACCTGCACATACTGTGGTCCCCGCTTCACCATCCTTCGCGCCTTGCCCTTCGATCGGCAGAACACCAGCATGGCGAAGTTCGCGCTCTGTTCGGAATGCGCAGAGGAATATTCAGATCCAGAAAATCGACGCTTTCATGCGCAGACAATATCCTGCCCCGACTGTGGTCCCCAGCTTAAACTTCTGATGGTTGATGGAGGAGTCAGGGGATGGAATCAAGATGCTCTCAGACAGGCGGCCTCGCTTTTGCGAGAAGGCGGGGTGCTGGCTCTCAAGGGAATCGGCGGCTATCACATTGCGGTGGATGCCACCAACGAACGAGCGATCCAAAATCTTCGGCAAAGAAAAAGGCGGCCTGAAAAACCTTTGGCGGTGATGTTCGCGGACCTTCAACGGCTCCACGATTTTGCGCAACCCACCGAAGCCGAGTGCCAGTGTCTTCTAAGCCCTGCTTCCCCCATCGTCCTTTTAAAACAGCATCCCCAAAGGCGGCTCGCCCCCGGCGTCGGTCAAGGAGCACCGCTTCTGGGCGCCATGCTTTCCCATAGCCCTTTGCATCTTTTGCTATGTGAAGCCTGTGAGTTTCCTCTGGTGATGACCAGCGGAAATACCTCAGGTGGTCCCGTCATCATTCAGGATGACGATGCCTTCCGAAAGCTTGGACCTTTGGTGGATGCCGTGCTCACGCATGATCGGGATATTCTGCATCACGCCGATGATTCAGTTGTGCGAGTCTGGGATCGGCAACGTACGGTCCTGCGTTTAGGGCGCGGTCTTGCGCCTTATGTCATTCCCTGTGCAGCACCATCAGGAATTTTGGCTCTGGGCGGGCATCAGAAGAATAGTTTTGCGCTGACCAATCAGAATAAGCTTTTTATCAGCCAGGATATGGGCACGCTGGATGCCTATCAGAATCTTCAACGATTGGACGCCGAGATCCGTTCCTGGTTCGATCTTATGAAACTGCAGCCTGCTTGCGCTCTGCATGATCAGCATCCTGACTATGGCTCCACTCGCCTCGCCACGCGCATCCATCGAAAGGCGCCGGGGATTCCGCACCATGAGGCCCACGTCATGGCCTTCTATATGGAACAGCAGTCCATGGAGGCAGGTCTTGCGCTCGCCTGGGATGGATGGGGCCTTGGTGCCGAGGGTGAGTTATGGGGCGGGGAATTCTACGATGTAAAGCCTCGCGAAGGAAAAGCCTGGCTTCGGCGTATGGGGTCTCTTCTGCCCTTTATCCTCGCCGGCGCAGACAGGGCGGCCCGTGAACCCTGGCGCTGTGCTCTGGGAGTCGCCCATGCGTTGTTTGGTGAGCGGGCTGATAGAAAACTTGAGCACTACGGAGCGGCCGCCTGTTTAAGGCAAAAGGGAGCGGACATCGTACTTTCCCTTCTGCAGAAAGGCCAGTCGTCTGCACAGTGCAGCAGTGTGGGGCGAATTTTCGATGCGGTCGCTTCGCTTTTGAATATCAAGCAGGTCTGCACGTTTGAAGCTCAGGCGCCCATGCTGCTGGAAGGTCAGGTCGAGGAGGGCCATGTGTTTGATCCCTATCCCCTGATCATCCAGCGGCGGGACGCTCGTTCTTGAAAGCTGCGCTTTTACGTTCGTCCGCGTCAGCAGGTTTTTCTTCCGTGCCGATTGTTTTAGCTTTGTACCCGGCCTTCTCGATGGCTTGAAGCAAAGCCGACTCGCTTGCCATGCCTTGCGTGAATTCGATGGCCGCTCTTTCGGTGGCCAGGTTCACGGTCGCACGAGTCACCCCGTTGACCTTGGCCAGCGCTTTTTCGATGCGCTGCACACAGGAGGCGCAGGTCATGCCTTCGATGCTGACTTCGAGTTTGCCCTTTTCCACCTCGTAGCCTGCCTTTTCAATGGCGGCCAGGACCTTGGGTAAGGCTGTGCTCTCGCGAGTCACCACATGAGCGGATTCCAAAGCGAGGTTGACGGTGACATCCGTGACCTCTTCGAGCTTTCTTACCGAGCGCTCGATGCGGTGGACGCAGGACGCCCAAGGGGCTCTCTTGAATGGAGCATGGGCTGCAACGGGCAGCCCTTACTGGCTTCTGCCCCCGGAAGGCCGGGTATGCGGCAGGTTTTCGTCTTCGGGCGTTTCGCAGGTGGCGGCTTTCGGTTCGGGCCTATAGGCTCTTCCCGTGCTATTCAGATGAGCCTCAAGCAGCCTGAGGAATTCGCGAACCGCGGAACTATCACGCAAGGAATAAGCGGCATCCGATATCGAATCGCCTACGCTGATGGTAATCCCGCGACCTTTTAAAGCCGCGAACATTTCTTCGTCGGTCCTGTCATCACCTATGGCCACATAGGTCCGCTGATCATCCCTCGCCAGGCGCCGCTCGACCACCTGGCCCTTGCTGATGCCCTTGAAGCGGACTTCAATATTCTTCTTGCCGGCGAGGATATCCAACTCGTCCGCCCCATCCAATGCCTTGATTTCCTGAGTCAGCGCGAGCAGGTGGCGTTCCATGGCTCCAACTTCCACCATGCGATAATGCAAAACCGTGGAAAAAGCCTTGTTCTCGATCAGCACGCCCTTGTGCAGAGCTTTGTACTGCTGGAAGATCGCCTGAACGCGCTGCAGAAGCGGCGATTCCTTCTTGGGATCAAAGAGAAAGTTCCGGCGACGTGAAACCGGATCGAAGGAAATGCCCCCATGCTCTCCGTGAATATGCACGGGCAGACGATGAAACCAGTGGAAGAGTTCATCAAAGCGACGCCCGCTGACGATGTGCACCTCGACCCCTGGGGTATGGCTCAGCTTGCTGAGTAGCATGATCAGGCTGGAGTCGGGTGAGGCCAGATCAGGGCGCCTCACGATGGGAAAGAGGGTTCCATCGTAGTCGATGAAGAGAGTGAGAGGACGTTCCAGCATCTCGATGATCCTGCTCATGCCTGAACTCTGAACATACTGTCTGTCAAAGTCCGAAGCCAGAGGCGTCGCCGACCCTTTACGGTGGCCGAAGAATTGCTGCACCCATTGCCTTGCATCGAATTTCATCACTCTCTCCCTCATTTTTTTCATACGTAACTGGCGTTCCTCGCAGGGCATGGTCAGTGCCTGCCGCATGGTCCGGGCCGTGGCTTCAATATCATAAGGATTGATCAAAAGGCCTTCGGCCAGCTCGTGAGTGGCTCCAGCGAATTCACTCAGGATCAGGACTCCGTCATGGTCAGGCCTTGAGGCTATGAATTCCTTGGCGACCAGATTCATGCCATCCATCAAGGGCGACACGAGCATCACGTTGACTTTTCGGTAAGCCTGGCCCAGTTCCTCGGCGCTGAAGGGTGACGCATAATAATGGATGGGTTGATAGCCGGGAAAACCAAACCTGCCATTGATCGCGCCAATCATCTGCTCAACCTGCAGTTTATAACGACTATAAGCGGTGAGGTTGCCGCGTGAACCAGGGGCGATTTGTATCAGAGCAATCTTTCCGCGCAGGTCGGGATTGTTTTCCAGAAGGCGTTCCAGAGCCAAAAGTTTACGAGGCAGGCCCTTGGTGTAGTCCAATCGATCCACCGAAAAAAAGATCTGAAGATCGGGATTATCCTGCCGCATCTTATCAATGGCATCCACCAGGACACCTCTGTGCTGGGACGTCGCCATAGTCTCCCAGCGTGGCCCATCGACGCCGAGCGGGGCCACGGCGACTTCCACGCGGCGTCCGTGCACGAGAAGGCCGCCCGTCACCTTTGGATAGGAAACAATGGATTCCACGGCCTGCTGGAAATGACGCGCATAACTTTCGGTATGAAACCCAATTGTATCCGCGCCTAAAATGCCTTCGAGTATCTCTTCGCGAATGGGAAGCATTCGGAAGATCTCGGCTGGTGGAAAGGGAATATGCAGGAAAAATGCGATCGAAACACCAAGGTCCTTATCGCGAATCATCCTGGGCAGCAGCTGCAGATGGTAGTCATGTATCCACACCGTGTCCCCTGGCTGCACGATCTCAGCCAGCTTTTCGGCATACAGGCGATTGATGAGCTGGTACTCATTCCAATGCGGCATCGTCAGGGGAAGTCGGCCGGTCTGATTGTGGTAGAGCGGCCAGAAAACACCGTTGGAAATGTCATTATAGAAGGCGTGATGAGCCCTTTGCGGAAGGCGGACCGTGGTGCAGCCGCGCTGCTGGAAAGCTTCATGGACGATGGCGCGCTGAGCTTTATTCAATTTTTGCGTGATGCCATCGCTGCCCACCCAGATCGTGTTCTCATCAAGCAAAGGCAAAAGTCCGCTGACGAGCCCTCCCATCGAAGGTTTGAGTATCAGTTCATCATTCACAAACGCGCCGGTGAAGGGCAGTCGATGGGATACGATGATGAGTCGGCTCATAGTCAGCCTCCTTTGCAAGTGAACACGCTCTTAAAGAATCGGTAGTCAGGTTTGTCCTGTAAAATATATATATCGTATGCCTCCCATACGATTTCGTTATGGTTGTGAATGTCTGCAAGGGGCTGAAATTCGCTCAATATTGATCAGATTCGGTGATTTCGGGGGCGGAACGCAATGAAGGGGGCAGCGGCTTGACTCATGACCCTACAAAAGACGCCCCCCCTTTAAAACCCATCAGCATCACATCTAACTTCGGGAAAGACTGGCTCCATGTAAAATATATTTTTCGAATGAATCGAATAACGTATTCATATCCAAGGCGCAAAAAGATAGACTGGGGACGCGTCCAGGCCTTGGACGCGATCGCGTGGCGAACTTTCATCAGCCTTGAGGACCGCATGTTCAACTATAATCATCTCTTTTATTTTTTCTCGGTCGCCCGGCTGGGTGGGATCATCAAAGCCGCCAGGTATCTTCGCATTGCCCAGCCGTCGCTGACTGTTCAGATCAAGGCGCTGGAAGCTCATACCAAGCGCAAGCTTTTCCGGAAGGCCGGCCGCGGTCTGGTTTTGACGCCCGATGGTGAGGTGCTTTATTCCATTTGCCGCCGCATGTTCGAACCTGTCGATGACCTGACTGATTTCCTGCAGGACAAGGAAAGCCGGGGGCAGAAGACGATCCGCATCGGGGTGGCCGATGAGCTGGAGCGGCCGTTCGTGGTGGACCTGATTCGGAAGATATTCCGCAAGGAGTTCATGAACCAGGACGTGCAAGTCCGGATGACCTCCGACAAGCATCGCGTGCTGCTGGATAGACTCCGCTGGAAGGAGCTTGACGTGCTGTTGAGCAACTTCACTCCAGGTGCCGATGACTTCACTGTCCTGGCCGAAATCCTTCTGCCCATCGTCGCTGTCGCGCACCGCTCCATCTTCAAGAATTTCAAAAAAAGCCAAACCCGTGAACCTTTGAGCAAGGTCCTTCAAAGCCTTGATACCGGACTCGTCCTGCCCACGTCGGAACAAAAACTTCGGATAGAATCCGAGATCTATCTGCAAAAAGCCCGCATCCAACGCCCTGTCGTCTTCGAGAGCGATATCCTCTCCGCCGTTGTCAGGGCTGTGGTCGAAGGGGTCGGTGTGGCTTTCCTGCCGAAGCATTATGTGCAGAAAGAATTGACCAGCGGTACTCTGGTCCTGCTCAGTGATGGGCAGAAGCTTTGGAATCATGCGATCTACCAGATTGCACCCAAAAAGCAGCAGTTGGATCTTGTGAATAGCGAGATCCGGGACTATTTCCGTCTTTTTAAGGCCAAATTGTAGCTTGAGATGAACGGATGGATGTCCGTCTGAATGCTTTGCGGCAAAGGGAATTTTCGGGAGTTGTCATGGGCGAACGGCTGCGGGTGCTTTGGAATAAATTGAACGCCGGCTATTGGATGATTCCGACTTTGATGGCTGTCGGAGCGTTAGGCGTGTCATATCTTGTTGTGCTTCTTGATATGCGCTTCAGCACGGGGAAGCAGGAATCATGGTGGCTCGGATACACGGGTGGGGCCGATGGAGCCCGCTCAGTCCTGAGTGCGATCGCCTCGTCGATGATCAACGTGGCTGGCGTCGTCTTTTCCATAACGGTCGTGATTTTATCCTTGGCGACCCAGCAATTCGGAACCTATATTTTACGAAGTTTTATGCGCGATCGTAGTAATCAGACGGTCCTTGGGGTTTTCCTGGGGACGTACCTTTACTGTCTGATGCTGCTGCGTTCCGTGCGGGGCCGCGATGACGATATGCCGTCAGCCTCGCAGTTCATTCCTTACATCGGTGTCACGCTGGGCTTGATCCTGGCGATGATCAGCCTGGGCTACCTGATTTTTTTCATTCATCATCTCGCCCATTCCATCAAGTCGTCGAATCTGGTGGCCCATTCTGGACGCGACTTTATTCAGGCCATTGAGCGCCTGTTTCCCCAGGAGGTGACGCGACCGTCATCCCATATTCATAGCGCCCCACCCAGCGAGGGCACGCTGGTCACATCCCTCAACGCCGGTTATCTGCAGGCCGTTGATGGCGACGGCTTGGTCCGGCTTGGAGCGGAGAAGGACGTTCTGATCGTTCTGCGCGCTCGTCCGGGATCTTTCATCGGTGCGGGGGATCCGCTGGCTTTGATTGCGTCCGATCCTCGGCAGGATTTCGGGGACGACATGATTACGCGCATTCGCTCCGCGTTCATACTGGGTGATGAGCGCACGATAGATCAGGATGTTTCGTTCGGCATTGAAGCTCTGGTCGAACTCGTTATCAGGGCGCTGTCGCCGGGAATCAATAACCCCGTGACGGCTTTGCAGTGCATTGACCGACTCCGTGACGGCCTCTCGCGTCTGGCCGCGCGACCTGTTCCGGCAGCTTATCGGCAGGACTCGCAGGGCGTCCCCCGCTTTCATGCCGAACCACTTCGTTTCGTCGAGCTGCTTGATCTTTCCTTCGGCCGCCTCGTCTACGGTGCCCGTCATCATCCGGACGTTCTTTTGAGTCTGCTGAGGGCGCTGCATATACTGCGGAAGAGAGTTACCGATGTGTTGGATCAGGAGGCCATCATGCGTCACGTCCGCAGGATCGAACATCACTTCCAAGCCATTGATGATGAATTTTTTCAGGAACGCTTGAAGCGCGCAGTCCTGTGAAGGACCTTCGCATGTTCTCATTAGGCTATTCCTATGGATGCCATAGGCCGAGTCTATGAATTTTTCCAGAATGGGTGTTTGCATGAGCGCGGGCTTTGCAGTATGAGAAGGATGATGGTTTTCTTTCAATAGGGCGCGTTTTGATGCAAGATTCCTCTCTCTTGAGAACACTCTACGTTCGCGGCTCTTTTCACCGCGCTTTTATTAAAGCCCCTTACATCATCGCCGCTATTATCACCGGCCTTGTTTCGGTGGGCTTTGGTACTGTCGTGGACCGGGTGACAGAATTCGCCTCGCACATGCTGAAGACCCAGCCTTTGGTTTTTCTCGCACTCACCCCCATGGCCTTCGGTCTGTCCCGCTGGTTTGTGCAGAAGTTTGGGGTCGCGGCCTCAGGAAGCGGTATTCCCCAGGTCATGGCCGCGTTGAGCGTGGATACGCACACGAGGGCCCAGATCGAACCTTTATTGAATTTCAAGATTCTGCTGGCGAAAATCGTCAGCGGCTGTCTGTGCCTGCTGGGCGGCGGAATCGTCGGAAGAGAAGGGCCGATGGTCCAGGTTTCGGCCATTATTTTTCTTGGGGTCGGGGATGTCTTTCGGAAATTCAAGGCCCGGGTGGATTATCACAGCCTCATAGTCGCAGGTGGAGCAGCCGGTGTCGCGGCAGCCTTCAATACCCCTTTGGGCGGGATAGTCTTCGCCATCGAGGAGCTTCTCAGTCAGCATTTTTCGAAGGTAAGGTCGGCCTTGATTGTGGCTGTGATCATTGCCGGAATGGTCGCGCAAAGTTTCCTGGGGCCTTATCTCTATCTAGGGGCTGTTCCCCTTCAAACTCCAAAGTTCTCCTTTATCGTTCCGCTTTTGACCGTAAGCGCCTTGGCAGGACTGATGGGAGGTTTCTTTGGTAAAGCTTTGATCTTCACCCAGACCTCGATCGGGGACTGGTCGGCCAGGCGCCGGCTGCTATGGGCCGTTTTATGCGGATTTATCGTAGCCTTGTTCCTGGTCTTCATGAGTGATCAGGCTCCTTATGTGACGGGTGGCGGCACGCGACTCATCCGGGATATCCTTTGGCAGGGGAAAACTGTCGATTTTCTTTTGGTGCTGGAGCGTTTCGTCGTGTCCCTGGTGACATTCATATCAGGCTGCGCCGGAGGCATATTCGCGCCTTCTCTGGCCTTCGGAGCCGCGCTGGGGAAATGTCTTGTCTATGTTTTTTCTGGTACTGATCCGGTCGCCCTGACTTTGATCGGAATGGTCAGCTTTCTGGCATCTGTAACCCGGGCCCCCTTTACTTCCATGGTGCTCGTGACAGAGATGAGCGATGGCCATGGTCTCTCACTGCACGTTCTTCTCGCCAGCCTTTTCGCTGTCGGTGTCGCACGCAGCGTGGAGTCGCGGTCCTATTATCATTTTCAGGCAGAATTCTACCGCCGTTGGATAACACCCCAGGAACCCGAGTCCGACGCGGAATCCGATCAAACCCGATAGCGTTCCGCCACCTCCATCCTCAAACTGAGTCCGTGGCCGGGTCGTGTGAGGTCAGGCACCAGATCGCCATGCTCCAGCTTCGGAAATCCTTCGAAGAGCATTTTTTCCAGGCGCACGTGATCATGAAAATATTCGAGATGGCGGAGTTTCTGCGCGGCGCAGCAGACCGGCAAATGCAGGGCCGGTGCCGTGTGGGCCGAGAGTGGAATTTCAAAAGCATCGCAGAGCGCGTCCACCTGCAAAAATCCAGTATAGCCGCCACAGCGCGTTGCGTCCGCCTGCAGCACGTCCACGCTTTCGGCCTCCAGCATGAGGCGGAAATAGACGGGATCAAAACCATATTCGCCCGCAGCAATGTCGAGCTGGGGAGGCGCATGCTTGCGGATGTGGTGAAGGCCTTGTAAATTCTCTGAGGAAACAGGCTCCTCGAACCAGCTGACGTTGTGCTCGCGACATAAGGTTTCGCAGAAGAAAAGGGCTTCGCGCGGCGTGAGGGCTCCGTTGGCATCTATGAAAAGTTGAACATCCGGGCCAATCGCCTGTCGAGCCACGGCGATGCGGTCGCGCTCCCTGGTGAGATCCGCACCGATTTTCATTTTGACGAAGCGCAGGCCTTCCGCAGCCCAGCCCCCCAATTGAGCGTGCAGGCGCTCATGAGTGTAGGTGAGAAAACCTCCGCTGCCATAGATCGGAACATGGGTGCGCGCCGCACCGAGGAGTGTGACGAGAGGCGCCTGGAAAAGACGCGCCTTCAGATCCCACAGGGCCACGTCCACGGCCGCGATCGCCATCGTCGCGACGCCTCCAGGTCCGAAATTGCGAACCTTCCTCCGCATCATGCTCCAAAGCGCGGCTATTGCAAAGGGATCCTGTTGCTGAAGGGCCGGCGCGAGCACATCCTGAATGATGGACGCTGCCCCTTTTTGGGAATAGGTATAACCCAATCCTGTCTGACCACCTGCATGAATTCTGACCACGATCATCGTGGTCTCTGTCCATTCCAGTGTTCCATCCGCTTCGGGTTCATCGGTGGGCACCGTCAGAGGCAAAACATCGACCGCTGTGATGGGTGGGCCTTTTTCATCGAGTTTCATAAGCATCTTCCTTTATCAGAGACGTCCCGCATCACTGCGATCACCAGCGGGACCTCTGGGTTTAAAGAGGTTGTAGGCTGAGTTCACATGAGCAATGTGAGAAAAAGCCTGTGGGAAATTGCCCACGAGCCGACGGCGATCAGGACAGTATTCCTCGGCGAAGAGTCCCACATCGTTGCGAAGCGAAATCAAATGACTATAAAGTTCGTGCGCTTCCTGCCGTCGACCGAGGAGCACGTAATTGTCAACGAGCCAGAACGAGCAAGCGAGGAATGTGCCTTCCTCGCCGGCGAGTCCGTCCAGTTCCTGACGAGGCCGATAACGCCGGACAAGTCCATCCTGCAGCAATTCCTTTTCCACGGCTCGAATGGTGCCCACGACCCGCGGATCATCAGCCTTCAAAAACCCTACCAGTCCGATCATGAGAAGGCTGGCATCCAGATCGCGCGATCCGTAGGACTGCACGAACGAGCCCAGTTCGGCATTATAGCCATGCGTGAGGATATCCTGACGAATCCGCTCGCGCAGCTTGCGCCATGCTTCCAGGTGGCCGTCCAGCTTGAAGGTTTCCGCGGATTTGATCGCGCGGTCCACAGCCACCCAGGCCATGACTTTGGAATGAGTGAAGTGGCGCCTGGGACCACGAACTTCCCAGATGCCCTCGTCGGGTTCGTGCCAGACGGTTTCCAGGTAGTCCAGCAGTTTGCGCTGCAGGCGCCAGGCATCGGAGCTTTGCGGGAGTCCAACGCGCAGTCCGAGATGAAGCGTGTCCATCACTTCGCCGAAGACATCCAGCTGGAGCTGAAGATGCGCAGCGTTGCCGATCCTGACTGGCGAGGAGTCCTCATAACCGGGAAGCCCATCGAGGTTGGTTTCGCTGAGCCTGCGTTCGCCGCAGAGCCCATACATGATGCGCAGTTGCCTGGGCGTCCCTGCAATGGCGCGCAGGAGCCACTGACGCCAGGCCTCGGCTTCTTCGCGATAGCCTGCGGTCAGCAGGGAATAGAGGGTGAATGTCGAATCGCGGAGCCAACAGTAGCGGTAGTCCCAGTTTCGATCCCCGCCCGGACGTTCGGGCAGCGAGGTGGTCGGCGCCGCGACGATGCCGCCCGTGGGCCTGTAGGTCAGTCCTTTCAGGGTCACCAGAGAACGCAAGACGCCCCCCTGATCCTGATTCCGATCGGCCCATTCCTTCCAGTAATAGATCGTGCGGCGAAGTGCGTGATAAGCGTTCTCAGGCAGGACGGGACGTGGTTCCTGCGAGGCATGCCAGGCCATGACAAATGCCAATCGTTGTCCTCCTTTCACAGTGAACTGCGCTTCGGTATGCAGGTTGTGTCCATGCAAGGGAACATCGGAATGGAAAACCAATGCGTCGGGCCCGGCGACGGCGTGGATGCAGTGACCTTTCTCGTCCAGGCGTCGCACCCAGGGGACGACGCTGCCATAATCAAAGCGAATGACGAGGCTCAGATCCATAGCGACCTCACCCTTCAGGCCTTCGATGATGCGAATCAGAATAGGTTGCCCGGTATCCATCAGCATGCCGTCGGTCAAGCGACAGCATCCTTGGGCTGTCGTGAATTCCGTCTGCATGACCAAAGTCCCCTCCACATAGGAGCGTTGGCTATCAAAGGCCTGACGGGGACAGAGAGACCAGTGTCCGTGCGTTTCATCGCCCAGGAGCGCTGCGAAACATGCCGATGAATCGAAGCGTGGAAGGCACAACCAGTCGATGGAACCATGGCGGCTCACCAGTGCCGCCGTGTGACAGTTGCCGATCATCGCGTAATCTTCGAGGGGAAGCGACATTCAGGATACTCCTGCCTGGTGAATGGATCAGCTGGGAAACGCGATCGTACTGATCAGAGCATTGGCCGCCTGCCTGGAGTCGAGACGGGTATGCTGAACGACGATCGGGACATTGGCAATCAAAAGACTCGCGTAATCCGTGCCGCGGGGTATGGGCTCAGGGTCATCCAGATCATTGAAACGCAGGTGTCGCGTGCGCCGGGCAGGAACCTGAACATGATAAGGTCCTGCCGGTTCCCTATTGCTAAAAAAAACGTAAATCTCGACATCCGCCGGATCCTCCCCGGTGTTCAGAATGCAGGCGGTTTCATGACTCAGCATTTCCGGAGATGGCCCGGTGCTTTCACGAGGAATATAGCCTTCGGGTATGGCCCAGATGAGATGCCCAATGGCGCGCATATTTTTCATAAGTGACCTCCTTGCCTGGTCCACAAGCATCATGCATGCCATGGAACACTGCTTGCTTGATTCATGCCGAAGACCAGGCAGCATCTCAACTCCCATGCGTCTTGAGCATGTTGTCTTTCCCTCACATCCCATACGACCATGAGGAGTTCGACATGGAATTGGAATACTCTCGCACTGCTTTTGCACCCGCCAGGCACGACATCAGGAGGCCTTTATCCAAGGTCCAGCAGAAGAAAATGACGCCAGACCTGGAGGCCTGCCTGCGGGACCTTCAAAAGCATGTGAAAGGCGATGTGCGCTTCGATGAGGGCACGCGGAGCCTTTACACAGTGGATGCTTCGAATTACCGCTACATTCCCCTCGGCTGCGTCATGCCTCGGAGCAAGGACGATATCCAGATGGTGGTTGCGATTTGCAAGAAACATGGCATGCCCATACTTTCCCGTGGAGGCGGGACCAGCCTGGCTGGGCAGTGCACGAATGCCGCGATCATCATGGATATGACGCGCTATTTTCAGGGTGTGGTCAGCATCGATCCTGAACGTCGTCTGGCTCGCGTTCTTCCGGGAACCGTGCTCGATCATCTGCGGCAGACGACTCAGGAAAAATATGGACTCACCTTCGCGCCTGATCCCGCCACCCACAATCACTGTACGCTGGGAGGCATGCTCGGCAATAATTCCTGTGGCATTCATTCGCTTATGCGCGGCGATCGCGGCCGCACGGCTGATAGTACCCATGAATTGGAAATTCTCACCTATGATGGCCTCCGCATGCGGGTCGGAGCCACTACAGACAACGAGTTGGAGTCCATCATTCGCAGTGATGGGCCACGGGGGATGATCTATCGGCGGCTGAAAGATCTTCGCGATCGCTATGCGCCTCTCATTCGCGAACGCTATCCCCGAATACCGCGTCGCGTTTCCGGTTTTAATCTGGATGAGCTGCTGCCCGAAAAAGGTTTTCATGTCGCGCGTGCGCTGGTCGGCACGGAAGGGACCTGCGTCACCACTCTGGAGGCGACGCTTGAGCTTGTGCCCCATCCCCGGGAGAAGGTTCTCGCCGTCCTTGGATTTGAAAGCGTCTATGTCGCGGCCGACGCCGTGCCTGCCGTGCTCGCAGCTCAACCTATGGCGCTGGAAGGCATCGACAGCAAACTCTTTGAATACAGCAGCAGGAGCCATGAGCATAAGAAGGGCCTTCGCCTCTTTCCCGAGGGGACGGGTTGGTTGATCACGGAATTCGGCGGAGACACCGTGGAAGAAGCCATGGCCGCAGCCCATCGTCTGGATGCGATTCTGCCTCAGCTGCCAGGGAAGGCGCGCTGTGCCTTTATTCAGAACAAGGACGATCAAAAAGCGATCTGGGAAATCCGCGAGTCCGGTTTGGGAACGACGGCGTTCAGTGACAGCCTGGGAGAAACATGGCCCGGCTGGGAGGACTCAGCTGTGCATCCCGACAAGTTTGGGCGCTATCTTCGGGAATTCCGAACTCTGCTGGACCGCCATCATTACGATGGCTCTCTCTATGGACACTTCGGACAGGGCTGCCTGCACGTCCGGATTAATTTTGATCTGCGCACAGGTTTTGGCCGTGAAAAATACAAGGCTTTCTTAGCCGATGCCGCTGACCTTGTCGTGGGTTTCGGTGGCTCCCTTTCCGGCGAACATGGTGATGGACAGTCCCGTGGCGAGCTGCTGACAAAGATGTATGGTCCCGAGCTGGTTCAGGCCTTTAAGGAATTCAAGTCCATCTGGGATCCTGAGGGCCACATGAATCCCGGACGGGTCGTGAATGCTCCCCCGCCGGATCAGAATTTGAAGATTGGCTCCGATTATAAACCGCGCAAGGTCAAAACCTGGTTTGCCTATGAAAAGGATCACGGGAGCTTCGCGCATGCTACGGTCCGCTGTGTCGGGGTCGGGGAATGTCGGCGCGAATCCGGTGGAACGATGTGTCCCAGTTATCGCGTGACCCACGAGGAGAAGCATAGCACGCGGGGGCGTGCCCACCTTCTGCATGAGATGATGGACGGCAGCCTCATCAAGGACGGCTTCCGAAGCGAAGCCGTGAAAAGCGCCTTGGATCTCTGTCTGGCCTGCAAAGGCTGCAAAAGCGATTGCCCTGTTCAGGTGGATATGGCCACGTATAAGGCCGAATTCCTGGCCCACTATCACCAGCACGTGAGAAGGCCGCGCCAGGCTTATTCCATGGGATTGATCCACTGGTGGGCGCGTCTCGCCAGTACGATGCCCGGGCTGGTCAATACTCTGACCCATACACCGGGATTGAGCCGGCTCTTGAAGACGGCTGGTGGCATGGCCCCTGAACGCGAATTTCCGCGCTTTGCCTCCACCACTTTCCGCGAATGGTTTGATGCACGCCAAAAGCCTAAAGCCGAAGGTCGCCCCCGGGTTTTGCTGTTTCCCGATACCTTCAATAACCACTTTCATCCCTATGTGGGGCGAGCGGCGACGGAAGTTCTGGAAAATGCGGGATTCGAGGTGCTCATCCCATCGCGGGTCTTCTGCTGTGGCCGGCCTCTTTATGACTATGGAATGCTCGATGAGGCGAAAAAGCTCCTGCTTCATACGATGGAAGGTCTGGAACCCTATGTGAAGGAGAATCTGCCGATCGTCGGACTTGAACCCAGCTGCATCGCGGTCTTTCGTGATGAACTGAAGAACCTTTTCCCGAAGAGTGAAAGGGCTCGTTTGCTGTCGCAGTCCTTTCATACCTTCGGTGACTTCATCAGTAAAAAAGCCCCGCGCTATCAGGTGCCTCAGCTGCAGCAGAAGGCCCTTGTCCACGGGCATTGTCATCACAAGGCCGTGATGGGCTTTGACGGCGATAAGAAACTTTTGGAGAAGACCGGCTTGGATTTCCAGATTCTCGATTCAGGATGCTGCGGCATGGCGGGCTCCTTTGGCTTTGAGCCTGGGGATAAATATCGTGTGTCGATCGCTGCCGGGGAAAAGGTTTTACTTCCTGAGGTTCGGAAGGCGTCGCCGCAAACTGTGATCATCGCCGATGGTTTCAGCTGCAAGGAACAGATCCGGCAAACGACGCCGCGGCAGGCTTTGCATATCGCGGAAGTGCTGCACATGGCGCTTCATAAAAACAAAGGGCTGGATATGAAGGCCGAGCGCCCGGAAGACTTTTACTATCGGAACTTCAAGACGCTTCCGGCCCGCTCCCGTCGCGCGCTGTATGTCACAGCCGGTCTTGCGCTGATCGTGGGCCTTGGGAGCTACCATTATATCAAGCAGCGCAGATCAGGCCGCTATGCGCGTCAGGTAATCTGAAAAGCTGAGGAACATGGCGACATAAACCAGGAACAGGGTTCCGCCCAGAAACCAGAAAATGGCTCTCTGGGCCACCCGTAGTTCCATGAAGTTTCGCATGACGACGGTGGCTTTCGCCAAGGCGATGGCGAAACTGAGCAGCATGCCGAGCCAGCCCAAAGACAGCTTATAGACGAGGACAGTCAACGCCAGAAGCGCGATCAAAGCCAGATAGCTGAAAGCATAGAGCCGGGTTTCTGATTTCACCATGGCAGCCTCGGTTTATCCATGAGATAGAGCATGGGAAAAAGGAAAATCCAGACGATATCCACAAAATGCCAGTAGAGCCCAAGATTCTCGGTGAAATGGAGCTGCGACGAAGGGATGTTGGTCTTGCGCGCCGTGTCTATCCAAAGCCCTGTGATCAGAAGAAGCCCGATGAGTACGTGAAGGCCGTGAAATCCCGTCATGATAAAATAGAGTCGCAGGAAAATCTCCCCCTGGCGTGGATTGACCTGGCCGGATCCTGGGAAGTCTCCACTTCGGATCTCCGCGGACCACTCGTATCCCTTGATACCAAGAAATACGGCCCCGAGAAGGAAGGTGAAGACCAGAGAGCGGAGCAAAAGACGCCGATTCTGCTGCTGCGCGCCGTGTACTGCCATCACCATGGTCCAGCTGCTCGTCAGAAGGATGCCCGTGTTGAGACTGCCGAGCAGAAGGTGCAGCTTTTGACTGAAATGCGCGAAGACCTCAGGATACAGATAGCCATAGATAAGAAAGGCCGAAAAAATCGCGCCGAAGAACATGATTTCGGAGGTGAGAAACACCCACATTCCAGCCGTGGCGGCTGCCTTCTGCTGCTCCAGAGCCACGAACTGATGCTCATGAAGGGGCGCTGTGGGGTTCGTCGCTTTTTCCAAAGAGTTGATCATAGGCATAGACTTCATCCTCGATATGGGGAATCCCGCTGAAATTGTCCTTCGATGGTGGTGACGGAACCTGCCACTCCAAGCCGGTCGCTGGCCACGGATTGGGTCCGGAGCGAGGCGCGTATTTCCACGACCAGGCCATATAGATGAAAGGCAAAAGGTAACCCACAGCCAGTATGCTCGCGCCCGCAGAAGAAAGGACGTTCCAAACCTGGAATTCCGGTGCATAGGAGTGATAGCGTCGCGGCATACCCTGATAACCCAGGACGAACTGCGGGAAGAATGTGAGATTGAAACCGACGAAGATCATGATGGCCGCGAGCCGTGCCCAGGATTCGGGATACATGCGGCCAAACATCTTCGGCCACCAGAAATGGAGCGCACCAAAATAGGCCATCACCGCGCCGCCGACCATGATGTAATGGAAGTGAGCCACCACGAAATAGGTATCATGCACATGCACGTCGATGGCCAGCGTGGCCACAAAAATCCCGGTCAGGCCTCCTATGGTAAAAAGACCAATGAAACCAATAACATAAAGCATAGGCGCCGATAACAGTATCGAGCCCTGGTAAAGGGTCGTGGTCCAATTGAAAACCTTGATGGCTGAAGGCACGGCGACGAGCATGCTCAGAAAGGAAAAGACCAGGCCCGCATAGGGCGATTGTCCCGACACGAACATATGATGTCCCCAGACCATGAAGCCGATAAAGGCAATGGCCAGGGAGGAACCGGCGATGAAGTTGTAACCGAAGACGCGTTTGCGCGCAAAACAGGTGATCACTTCACTGACCACGCCCATGGCGGGCAGGATCATGATGTAAACCGCGGGGTGGGAGTAGAACCAGAAAAGATGCTGGAAAAGCAGGGGATCGCCGCCCTTCCAGGGATTGAAGATGCCGAGGTCGGTCAGGTTTTCCAAGGCGATAAGGGCCAGCGTCATGGCCAGCACCGGCGTGGCGAGCACGTTGATGATGCTCGTCGCATACTGTGACCAGATGAAGAGCGGCAGTCGCCCCCAGCGCATGCCTGGAGCCCGCATCTTATGAATGGTCACGATGAAATTCAGACCCGTGAGTATCGAGGAGAAACCGACGATGAAAACTCCGGTGACCGCGGCGACCACATGCGAATTCGAATAAAGGCTGCTGTAAGGCGTATAGAAGGTCCAGCCGGTATCGACGCTGCCCAGCACCGCCGAGCCGATGATGATCGTGCCGCCTGCCATGAAAAGATACCAGCTGAGGAGATTCAGTCGGGGAAAAGCCAGGTCCTTGGCGCCGATCATGAGCGGCACCAGGAAATTTCCGAAGACTGCGGGAATGGACGGAATCAAAAAGAGCCAGACCATGACGATTCCGTGCAGCGAAAACAGCCGATTGTAGGTCGCGGCCTCCACAAGGTCGCCCTTGGGAGTGACGAGTTCCAGTCGAAAGAAGGTCGCTGCGATCCCTCCGATCACGAAGAAAAAGGTGATGGCGAACATATAAAGGAGCGCGATCCTTTTGTGATCGCGGGTCAGCAGCCAGGACCCGAGACTCGTCCCTTCCTGAAGATAATTGGGCAAGGCCGTTTCATTCATTTTTTTGCTCTCTCAGGGATTTGATATAGGCAGTGATACTCAGAATCTCGTCTTCGGTGATGCGGCCCTGATACGAGGGCATCGCCGGCTGAAAATTGCGCACGACCTTGGCCTGCGGGTTCAGAATGGACTCCCGGATATAGGCGTCGTTCACCACCGTGCTCGTGCCGTCGGCCAGCTCCACGGGCTTTCCATAGATGCCGCCGAACCAGGGGGCTATGCTCGTGCTCTCACTTTTGTGGCAGCTCGTGCAACCCAGGGATGCCACGAGTTTCGCGCCCTGCTGCGCAGTGCTGCCCATGCCCTGGGAGTTGCCGAGCCAGTTCTCGAAGTCCTCGGGCCTCATGGCGATGACCTGCCCGACCATCTCGGAATGCGATGTGCCGCAATATTCCGCGCAGAAGAGATGATAGCTGCCGGGAAGAGTCGGCTCGAACCACATCTCGGTGTACGCCATCGGCAGGACATCATGCTTCAGGCGGAAGGCCGGAATGTAGAGACTATGGATCACGTCCTGGGAAATGAGATTGATTTTGACCGGCCGGTTCACAGGCACATGCAATTCGTTGATCTCGCGGCGACCGTCGGGATGTTGGAATTTCCACATCCATTGCTTGCCAATCGCATAGACGGCATACGCGTCATCGGGCGCCGTTCGATACATCTGCAGATAGATCCGGGCCCCCCAGGCGAAGGCAAAGAGGAAAAAAGCGAGCGCGATCACGCTCCAGCCGATCTCAAGCGAGAGTTTCGTGTTCGTATGATGCACGGGCCTTGGCTGTTTTTTTCGTGAGTAGCGCACACAGAAAAAAACGATCAATCCGGCGATCAGAAGCACGGCGCCACCGGAGACGATCAGCAGCACGATGAACACATGATCCACATCGGCGGCGAACGCGGATGCCTGCTGGGGCCATTTGAGAAATTCCATAGCATTGCCCCTATTTCGGCTGCAGGCGGCGGTGTTCCCAAAGATACACCATGGCCCCACCACCGATGAGAAGGAACACGGCAAAAACCCGCATGATGCGATAGATCTCCAGGGTGTAGGTTCCCGTTGTCGCATTGTAGCGATAGCAGGCCAGCACCAGCTGCCGCAGCATGCGACCCAGACCATTGCGTGAAGCGTCGGTAAGCGCCGCCTGCAGTTCCTTCGGTTGATATTCGATGCCGAAGAAATAGCGGGAAATGCGGCCGTCACCTGTCAGAACTGTCAGCCCGCTGGGATGCTGATATTGACCTGTGCTGGCATCAAAGCGATAGCGGAAGCCGACGGTATCCGCCAGCTGCTGAATGGCCCTCTCGCTTCCCGTCAGGATATGAAGCGAGTTCGCATCCAAGGGTCGGGACGCTCGCCTGAGCAAGGTTTTCTTCCGTGCGGCAGCGTCCTCCGGCGTATCCCGAGGATCTATGGAGACCACGATCACCTGAAACGGGGGAAGGCTTGTCGTTTCCATGTCGTTGGAGGATTTGACCAGTCCATCCAGCACAAGGGGGCAGAGCGTCTTGCAATGAAAATAAGCCAGACTTAAAATGGTGGGCTTTCCCTGATCGAGAAACTCTGCGAGCTTCACCTTTCGCCCCTCATCATTCCGAAACTCAAGATCACGGGGAACGGACGTTCCGATCTTCTGCTCGAAATCCACGGGATCGGGAGCGCCCGAGGCCGCCTTGGCGAAACCCAATGTCCAAGCCATCAGGATGAACCTGAATCGAATCATGCCGGTATCCTTTCCTTAAGGCTGCGGCGCAGTTTTGAGATAACGATCCATGGCCTCATCGATCGGAATGCGGACCGTTCCCTGGTTTTTGTCGATCCAGCCATAGCTTGTCAGTTCCTTGATCTGCTGGCTCCGATAATCCTGCAGATCTTCACGCGGACGGTATTGCAGCCGCGGTTTGGGGAACTGCTCAACCTGCTGCACTATGCGCGTAGCCTTGTCCCGATTCAGATCCTCCAGTATGAAATGTCGTGGCCAGGCATAGGAGTAAAGCCAGCGGGGCAGGAAACAGAAAAGAGGCACGAGCACCAGAAAACCGATGAGAAGTGCGCGCCCGTGTCGATAGGCATTGTCCTGTTCATAGAGAGGAGCCATGGATTCCCTTCCTCAAGGCGAGCTTGAAAATTTGCAGCCAGATGCCCCCGAGAGTG
>NZ_DASTAT010000104.1 GCF_035712445.1 Oligoflexus sp.
ACCGGCGAAGAGCTGGATGATGAGTTTATCCGTACCGTCATGGAAAATGCGTGGCATGGTGCCGCCACGCGGCCTTTCAGGAGTTCATAATGCCTATCAAGCAGATTATAAATAAAGGTGCGGACGGACGCCCGTTGGCGGCTGTGGCCAAGGTGTGGACCGACGACATTGATGACAGCGCCCTGGATCAGCTGCGGACCTTGGGAACGCTGCCTTTTATCTTTAAGCATGTGGCGGTGATGCCGGATGTTCATGCGGGCAAAGGATCGACCATCGGCTCGGTGCTGGCGACCAAGGGCGCGATCACGCCCGCGACGGTCGGTGTGGATCTGGGCTGCGGAATGTCCGCCTATAAAATTCCTGGACTCAGGCCGGAGCAGCTGGAAGGACGATTGCCCAAGGTGCGGCGGGCTATTGAAAAGGTCGTCCCAGTGGGGCAGTCCGTTCATAAAGGCAACGCGGGCATGCGCATGCTGCAGCGCGAGGAAACCGAGTCGTGTTTGAACGGCAAGCAGGAGGTCCTGGATCGCGCGCGCTCCTTTGTCGGCAACGATCGGCATCTGGGTGGACTCGACAAGGTGAGCACACAGATGGGCACGCTCGGCGGCGGGAATCATTTTATCGAGGTTTGCGTGTCCAAACAGAATGAGGTCTGGCTCCTTCTGCATTCGGGATCACGCGGCGTCGGCAATATGATCGCGCAGCATCATATTAATCTGGCCAAGGGTCTGATGAAAAAAGCCTTCATTGATCTGCCGAACCCGGACCTCGCCTATTTTTTGGAAGGCAGCCGGGAATTCGATCACTATATCCGCGACATGCTCTGGGCCCAGGAATTTGCCTACCTGAACCGTCGCTCGATGGGCCGCCTGGTTTTAAATGAGCTGATCGAGATCTTTGACCTGCGCGATGGCAAGGGTTCACGGCTGAAGGCGGAGTCGATCGAATTCATCGACTGCCATCATAATTATGTGGCCCGCGAGCAGCATTTTGGTGAAGACGTGTGGGTGACCCGGAAAGGGGCCGTGCGGGCCTTTGCCAACGACCTGGGGATCATCCCTGGGTCCATGGGGGCCAGATCCTTTATCGTGAAGGGTCGCGGGGAAGCGGAATCCTTCTGCTCCTGTTCGCATGGCGCCGGTCGGCGTCTTTCGCGAACCAAGGCCAAGGATCTTTATACGGAAGCTGATCTGAAGCGCCAGACGCAGGGTATTGAATGCCGGAAGGATGCTGGCGTTTTGGACGAGATACCGGCGGCCTATAAGAATATTGATGAGGTCATGCAGAATCAGAGCGATCTGGTCGAAGTCGTCGAGGAGCTGCGGCAGGTGGTTTGCGTCAAAGGCTAGGACGATCAGGAAGCGCGGCGCAGGCTTTTCGCGTCCAGCCGGTTGCCGATGCTGTAGTAAAGCCTTGTCGCGGAAGGATCGTCCCGAACATTCAGACTCTGAGCGCTCAGATCGAGTTCCGTGAAATCCTTCCGATGGGTCGCAGGAAGGCTGCGGAAGACCTGGCTCTGGAGGATAATCATCGAGCCTTGGATATCCATGGTCTGGGCCAGGATTTTTCGCAGCTCTTCATAACGCGTTGCCAGGATCACGGCCCGGCCGTACATGTGATATTCGATGGGACGATAGGTCGTATAGAAGCTTTCCAGCTCACCCGACGCGATCCCAATCGAACAGTAGATGGGATTGGTGTAGTCCAGGGTGCGGACGTTCTCTTCAAAAATCTCGACAAAGCGATAGGCCAGCTCCAGAGCCACCTCGGCATTGGCACGCCCGCCGGGAGCCAGGAACGGGTAACCGATCGAGCAGAGAAAGCCATCGCCCATTTCATTGATGCGGAAGGCGTTGCATTCCATCCGCTCGGGATTGTAGTGATCCATCATCAGTTCGCTGCAGCGGCCGAAGGTTTCGCGAAAAAGGGCCTGGGCCCTTTCATGCTCGACCTTGGAGCTGGCGATGATGTCGAAGAAGATCGCGCAGCCCTTGCCCGAACCGCAGGGCATGGTTTTTTCCAGTTCGATGCCCTGCTCCATCATGCGCAGCTGATGGGGATAGAAGACCTTGTCGAGCTGTTTGAAACTGTGCGAAGTTTTCTTTTGCTCCAGCTTCAGCTGAAAGTAATTGCGTCGACTCACTTCATTCAAGAGCGCCGAGCTGAAACCGTAAAAGCCGAAGAAGAAGATGAAGAGCTGCTCATCGGTGCCCCAGGGGATCTTCAGGCTATAGATCAAAACCAGGGCGAGGACGACGTTCGCGAGGGAAAAGAGCACGGTGTGCAAAAATCCCAGCGAGACCTTCAGAAAAAGCAGACCGAACGAGAACAGGAAAAGTATCAGGTAGCCGTTATAGGACTCGTGAATCTGAAGGCCCACATATTCGGCCCAGATGCCATGCATCGCCGTCAGGATCATGGTCAGGCGGGATGGGGGGATCTTCAGGAATTTATTGACCTGAAAGAATGTGGTGAGAAAACCGATCACCGTAAGGACCGTGGGCACCACAACGAAGCGAAAGGGATCCAGCTCGCTCGGATGCCCAAAGATGCGTTCGAAGAGCAGGATAGCGGTGACTGCAAGCAGCCATCCGGGAATCCCCATCAGGGACATCAGGACGCCGATGCGGGCGGCAGGGGATAATTTTTTAAAACGCTTGATGAACATGCTTCGGCATCGGCTACTTGGGCCGAAATATTAAGCCAGCCTCAAGCGGCATAAATCACGCCCAGCAGACCCTCGTGGCAGCGCTGCAGGTACTTCATTCCAGCGTTCCTCGTGATAGGCCTTGATGGAATTCTCCCAAAGGGCCTGATGGGTTCGTTTCAAATTCCTGACGATTATCGGATTGTGATCATAGACTTCGTAAAGGGCTATGCGCTCCGCTTTGCCCTTCACCTGGGTCCGACTGGGCGAGCCATGCAGCGAGGACGCTTGCGAAAGACGAAGCGCCTGGTTCACGGTGACGGAAAAAGGTCAAGGAGCGGGAACCAATGACCGAATCTCTAAAGGGTCTATCTTTATCAAAGGATTTCTTCATGAAAGTATGGTCTTTGGGTTTGGTCTTCGCGGCTTTGAGTATAGGTTGCGGCGAGAAAAAAGAAGAGAAGACGGAGAACATTGTGCAGGTGAAGCTTCCCGATGGGACGGGCATCGAGCTGAATAAGGATAGACTCTATGCGGAAAGCGAATGCGAATTGGATAATGTTCTGACCTCCACCTATCGGAAAAACTGGTACTCCATCAGCCGGGATTATTTTGTGATGTGGGGCCTGGTCTTTTTCAATGCCAACTGCGATACGGCGCAGGAGCATCTCGTGTTCGGCAGTCCTTTCACCATAGGGCTGAAGGACTTTGACGGCAGCAAGGGCACTGTGGATGTGAATGATGATCAGAAGGCGGATTATGAGATCACGGCGACTGAAGATCAGCTGACCATACATGCAGTCTATGATGGCAATGAGGAAGTCGACACGGTTTATGCGAAGTCTGAAGACGTATTCTCGACTGACAGGATATTCGATTTCTCGCTGGAAGTCTCCACACCGACCCTGACTGCGACTCAACTCGATGTGGAATTCAAGCTGGCGCTGACCACCGATGATTTTTTGGTGAACGAAGCGAGCTATCTGAAGTCCATTTATGCCGAGACGACCTGCAAGCTGGCCAATGGTGCCATCGTGCATCCCATGCTACCGGACGAGACGCGGGACAATCGTTTGGATGGTGCGGGCACCTACAAGGCATCGGCGGTTCTGAGCGCGAATCAGAAAAATTCTGCTCTGAAGTCCTGCGAAGTTTACCTGGAACGCGTCTATGAAGCCACGGATTCCGGACGCTCCGGCGCGGAAATCAAGTCTGTGGAAATCTCTCTTTAAAAATGAAAAGGCCGCCTCAGGTGAGGCGACCTTGCTGGGTCGAAATTCAGGGCCGGCACTGAAAGGTGACGTTGGCTTTCCGGGGTTCAGCCGCAGCGCAAAGCTCCGCGTTCACACCCTGAATGGCCAGCGACGGATTGTGACCCCGCAAATCCACCGACAGACTTTCACTGCTGCCGCCTGTCAGCGTAACCTGGGCCCGGGCCTGATCACCGGCTTCAATCAAAGCCAGCGATTGCACCGCAGATGCGGTGGTGAACTGGAGTTCAGTTTCATGTCCGGCCAGGAAAAAGCAGAGGCCGAGCAGCGGGGTCGTGGCATCAAGATCCAAAACGACTTTGGTGCGGTCGCCCACGATTTTCAGTGCGACCACGCTGTTGGGGCTGATCGTGATGGCAGTATCGGTATCCTGAACTGTGACGACGGTCATGGGCTTACCCAGATTTTTCATCGCGGGAGCACAGGCCTTGGCCACGGCTTTGGTATCGGGGATAGGCATCGAAGGCGTGGCATGGGAACTGCCTCCTCCTCCTGCAGCGGCATCCTCGATGGGACCGCGGTTGGATTCTGCAGGGCGGCCGGGCAAGGCTGTACTATCGCGAGATGAAACGGGTTTGGCGAAACTGTTTTCATTGGGATTTGCACCAGGGCCTTCATCAGCCGTGGCATCGGCGCTACCGAATGTATCATCATCGGCGTCGAGAGTGTCGATATCAAAACTTTCACCCGACATCTGGCTGGGATCGTCCGCTTTATTCACAGCGACTTTGATCAGAGCCTGGGGCCGTTCCTGAAACGAAGGCGTATCGCTTCCACATGCAGCCAACTGCAAAGGCAGTAGCACCTTCCACGAAGAACTGACTAACTTGAGCATGCAAAATCCTCCAGGGTGCAGAGTTTCTGAACTCCGCCCAGGATCCTTCGGACCGGGACTGTTAGTTATTCTGAATTTCTAAATTCGTGAGGATATTCGATGGCTTAGGGTGCCGTTTTGGAAACGGCACCCCGTTAGGAAAGCCCTGGCTTTTACATTGTTGCGTCGGCGGAACCGGCCGCTGTGGACTCTCCGTTCCGCTCTGCCCGACGCATCTGCGAAAGGTAGCGCGGTTCATTGGGCGAGCCACGCAGGGCTATTTTATAATGATGGATGGCTTCCGCCCGTCTTTCTTTTTTCAAAAACCAATTGCCCAGACGATAATGAGCCTCGGGATGGTCGGGACTGATTTTAAGCGCCAGATAATATTCCCCGTTGGCCTCGGAATTTTTTCCCTGCCAGCGCGCGATGTCGCCCAGCACCTGATGCGGATCCGCCTGATTGGGGTTCAAAGCCAGACTGCGTTTGAGGGTCGTGGCCGCCTCGCCGGGACGTTTGAGATGAAAGTAGGAGGTACCGAGGCTGGTCAGAACTTCCGGCCAGTCCGGTTTGATTTCCAAAGCCTTGTTGAAGTAGGTCACGGCCTGATCGTATTCCTTGGCATGAAAGAGGACATTGCCGAGATTACGGTTCAGCTCGGGATCCTTCGGATTGGCCTTCACGGCTTTTTCATAGTGAGGACGGGCCTGGGCAAACGCTCCCTGCTCATAGTAAATATCACCGAGCGTGCGATGGGCCGTGTGATCCGAAGGATTAAGCTTCACAGCCGCTTCCAGATGGGTCTGCGCTTCCTGCGCCTTGCCGGTGCGAGACAGGGCCAATCCAATCAGGGCATGGGAATGAGCCTGCTCGGCTGTTTGATTTCCGCCAGCCAGCGAGAGGGCTTTTTGCAGATAAGGAATGGCCTGATCATACTGCTCACGCCGCGCATACAGCATGCCGAGATAGCGAAGATTGGTGCTGTTTTCCGGGGCGATATTCACGGCTTTTTGAAAGTGCAGCAGCGCCTTATCGAAATCACCCTGATCATAATAGGCGAGGCCGAGACGATTGTGGGCTTCCGTGAAGTTGGGATTCAGCTCCAGAGTCTTTTCAAAAAGCGCAGCGGCCTTGGCCGGTGACCCATGCTTCTGTTCAATTTCACCTAAATAGAAGTGAATATCCGCATCGATCTGATTGACGGTGAGTACCTGCTCGTAATGAAACTTGGCCTTCTCCCACTGCCCCTCGCGTCGATAGGTATCACCGAGCGTCGCATGCACGACAGGACTGTTGGGATTGATCACGATCGCATGTTCCCAAAGCGCCTTATCATTCTGCCAATGCTGAACATTCCGCCAGGTCAGATATCCAAAACTGGCAATGGCCACGGCAAAGACTGCAGGAAGCCAGGCGCGGCGTCCCAGGGCCACGGCACCTGCAATGCCAAGGGCCGGACCGAGCATCGCAATATACGCAAAGGAGTCGGCCACGGTGGAGGTGGCCTGCTTCGAGAAGAGCACAAGACCGAGATAAGGCAAAAGCGCAGTCACGAAAATTCCAAAGCCAGCCAGGAAAATTCTTTGCAGCTGGCCACGACTGTAGCCGATGAAGACGAGGATGATCAGCGGCAGCAGCCATGTGAGATAGCCCCACCAGTGACTCATGACGAAGGCCGGTGAGCGGCCATAGTCAGGGCCGAGCATGACCGGAGCCAGAAGCTTCATGATGTAAAACATCAGGGCATCACCCGCGACAAACGGACGATACCAGAAGGGTGTTTGCTCAGCGAGAACATGCGTGGGGTCAGCACGAATGGCCCAAATCACAGGAAAAATAGCCAGAAACGCCCAGAAAAAGAGAGGCCAGACCGGAACGCGCGAGGCGGCGAAGGAACTGCGCTTGGGCAGAATATTCAGCAAAAGCAGCGCGATCAAAGGGGTCACCGCCATCGCGGGTGTCGTCAGCAAAGCCAGGATAAAGCTGAATGTTGCAAGCTGCAGGGGACGACTGCCCTTGCTGCGGGAATCACTGCTGCGCACCTCACCAAAGACGAGATATTGCCAGAGAGCCAGAAGAGCAAAGAAGGCGCCCAACACGTAGGGCGTGGCGGCAATATAGGCGACCGGCTCCACCTGCAAGGGATGCAGCGCGAAGAGCAGGGCTCCCACAAAGGCGGCTCCGCTGCTTTGAAGCGCGAGGGTCAGGATCAGCATGACCAGGATACTATTGGCCACATGCAAACCGAAGCTCAGCCAATGCAGGACTGAGGCTGTTGGCTTTTGACCTGGTGAAGCCAGCTCGACGATGGTCCAGACGGTGCGTGTCACCGGCTGCCAGACCTCACCCTGATGGATGCGCCAGCCTTCGCGAAGCCTTTCCCCGACCGGAGTGTCGGCGGGTTGATCGGTGCTATCGACAAGGCCCAAGGCGCGACGATCATCCCAAACATAAGTGGCCTGACGCATGCCTGAAAACGAGGCGGCACTCGCCACGATAAGCAGCCATGCATAAAAAATTTTTTCCATAATCAGTCTCCTTCGCGAGACAGAACCGAACGCTCGCCGGGGCTGAGTCGGTTAATGTGAACGGGAAAACGGAATAACACATAGATCTTTGTAAGTATTCCGGCACAAAAAATCATTCCTTTTTTGACGAAAGCTCCCATTCCGAGGCCCTGTAGGGAATGGGAGACAGGCTTTCCGTGGGGGTTTTTAGGCTCGCCAGCGTCCTCTTAAATATCCAAGGCCGCATCCTGATGCGCCTCATGTCCGCCTATGCTGCTGCCGCGCAGTCCGCATTGCAGATTCGCGGGCACCGCTTCCAATATTTTTCGCGGGTAATCGAGCTTCAATTCACTCATGAATCGCACGAAGGATTCGCGCGATTGTGTCAAACGCGGATTGAATTTTTTCTCTTCGCCTATAGTCGATGAGGTCATGCCTTTATAGTCGTGACCTGGAAAAACCAAGGTGGATTCCGGCAGCGTGAAGAGTTTTTGCGCGACCGAATCATAGAGCTGCGCGGCGCTGCCGTTCTGAAAATCCGTGCGGCCACAGCCCCGGATGAGAAGTGCATCGCCTGTGAAAACGCGATCACCGACCCAGAAGCTGAGGCAGCCATTCGTATGCCCCGGCGTTTCCAGGACCTTGATTTCAAGCCCGCCGACGAAGAGGGTATCGCGTTCCGTGAGCTGAAGGTCCGCGCATCGCGTCGCGTTCACCTGAGCCAGGGCCGTTTGGCAATTGGTTCGCGCGCGCAGATAACCGGCCCCTGTGATATGGTCCGCATGCACATGCGTATCGAGCACGTATTTAAGTTTCAGATCGAGTTCATCGAGCAGGCGCAGATCACGCTCAAGCTGCTCCTTCACAGGATCGATCAGCACGGCGTCCCGGGTCAGTTCATCCGCCAGGAGATAAGTGTAGGTTGACGTTTCACGATCGAAAAGCTGTCTGAATATCATGGATCCCATCCTCCGTTTCACGAAGGAAGTCTAGCGGCCCCGCACGCGCGGAACAAGTCGCTGTTTGACGGGTTGGATCACCCATCGGCATGGCCTCGCTTTTGCTACTTACGCTTCCGTTGGCTCAACCTTGGAGGTGATTATGCTAGCAATGACCTACCGCGGACCCTATCGTGTGCGCGCGGATCAGAAGGCGGAACCTGACATTGAACATCCTAATGATGCCATCGTGCGCGTGACCCGTTCCGCCATCTGTGGTTCGGATCTCCATCTTTATCACGGCTTGATTCCGGATACCCGCGTGGGATCAACTTTTGGCCACGAGTTCACCGGCGTGGTCGAGGATGTCGGGACATCCGTCCAGAACCTGAAAGTAGGCGATCATGTCCTGGTGCCATTCAACATCGCCTGCGGCTCCTGCTATTTTTGCTCGAAAGAGCTTTATGGGAACTGCCACAACTCAAACCCCGAAGCCACCGCCGTCGGTGCCATCTTCGGCTATTCGCATACAGCCGGTGGTTATGATGGAGGCCAAGCGGAGTATGTGCGAGTACCCTTCGCGGATATCGGGCCTTTGAAGATTGAGGATGATGTCGATGAAGAGGATGCGCTTATGTGCACCGATGCGCTGCCGACGGGTTACCAGGCTGCCGAGATGGGTGATATCAGGGAAGGCGACACCGTGGTCGTGTTCGGAGCTGGCCCGGTGGGGATTTTTGCGGCACGCTGCGCCTGGCTATTCGGAGCCGGCCGCGTGATCGTTGTCGATCATGTGGATTATCGCCTGGAATTCGTGCGGAAGTATGCGCCCTGCGAAACGGTGAATTTCAAGGAGGTGGACGACATGGTCGTGCATCTGAAAAAAATCACCGACTGGCTCGGGCCGGATGTGTGCATAGACGCAGTCGGCGCCGAAGCTGGAGGCAGTGCCCTGCAGCGGCTGACAGGGGTGAAATTGAAGCTGCAGGCCGGAGCTGCCACGGCGATTTTCTGGGCCATCAACTCCGTCCGCAAAGGCGGCAATATTTCGATCGTCGGCGTCTACGGCCCCACCTTCAATGCTGTGCCGATCGGCAATGCGATCAACAAGGGTTTAACCCTGCGGATGAACCAGGCCAGCGTCAAACGCCATCTGCCGCGGCTCATGGAGCATATTCAGGCCGGGCGTCTGGATCCTAAAGCGATCATCACCCATCGCGTGCCGCTTGAAGAAGTGTCTGACGCGTATCATATGTTCTCAAGCAAGCTCGACAATTGTATCAAGACGGTTCTGATTCCACCCCGTGGTGCATTTTGAAAGGATATTCCCATGATGCAGATAGAAAACACGGAAATTCCAGGCTGGGGCGCGGACCTTGATCCGGCGCGACGCCCTGCCGTCCCCATGGAGAAAACACCCGAGGGCGGCACGGGTGCGCATTGGGATATACCCGAGCTGCAGCCAGGCTCCGTCAAAATTTTAAAATCCATCGAGCATCCCCGCATGCCGCCCGTGTTCGGGACGACGGTGCCTCCCAGGGGCCTGAGCGGACGTATCAAGGAATTCGCCTATACATATGGCGAAGGTCGCCTGGAACGCTGGCTGCCTATCCTGCTCGCTGATCGCATCGACGTGGTGGAAGGCATCATCGACGATCTGAAAGCGGGGCACATCCCCAATATCCTGGCCGAGATGGGCTGGAAGGCGGAATGGAAATACAACCGTCAGGGCTTCATACGGAAAGCCATGATAGTTTCAGGCATTCTGGCTGGCGGCTACATTATGCTGAAGAGCAGAAGATCCAGGCTGTCGGTGTGATCCTACAGGCGAACTAATGTGCATGAAGAGCGACCGAAGGCCGAGAGCCCCGGTCGCCGGATCAGAAATCAGAACTGTTCGTAGCATTGAACCTGATAGCAGTCGAGCTTATTGCGCCCGCAGATTTCCCAGGTTTTTATCCGGGCCAGAGCCTCGTCACGGCCCATCTGCATCGCCACGATAAAGCCCTCGTCATTGAAGGCCTGGCAGATGTAAAACTCACGATTCCAGTCATCTATGTCTCGAAGCTGAGTCGACTCGGACTCGTCCGAAGCCAGCAGGGGCATGCTTCCCAGAAGACCGAACATGACAAAAGGCAAAATGATGCGCATACGAGATTTCTCCTCTCCTCGTTATTGGAAAGTTGTTTGGTGATTCTGAAAGCAGTCTACTAATAGATCTACAAAACGGAAGTCTTTACTGAATCTTTACCGGAATTTGCCGAAAATGAACGAATTCCTACAGAAAACTCCGTGATCGCCGCTTCATGATGTCTCGTAATTTTTTTAAACTACAAAAAAAGTGCTAGTAAAAACCGTGGGATGATCAGGGTAAGAAAAAATCTCAGCTCGCGGGATTCGAATACCGATACGCATCCCATGAAAGTTCATAAAGGAAGGGGATGCCATGCATGTCATGTCGGGCCTTGGTTTGCGGCTGATCAGCCTCGGGATGGGGCTGATGCTGACGGCGTGTTCGCGGGAACCGCGCCACACCTCGCCGCGCCTGGGGGAAATCGTATCCATTCAGCCGATTGCCATCGACATGCAGCTTGCGTCCACCGCCCCGAAGAATGTGCCGCTGAAGCTCAACATCATGTGGGGCGGGCGGATGCTGACCGGCGACAAGGGGGATACGACGCTGAACTTCTATGAAAAGTCGGGTCGCGTCCGCTACAGCAAATCCTGGAACCAGCTCAGCAACGCTTATCGCGAGACGGACTGCAGCAACCAGGCGATCGCCACTCTCGACGGTTCCCTCATGGGATCGGCTTTGATCTGTGACGGCAGCCTGAACCTTGATGGGATCGTGAGCATCGAAGGCGTTGACGCCAAAGGTGAAAAACGCAGCGCGACGAGCTGGTCGGTTTACATGCTCAACGAGAATGTGGCTGCGGCTTCGATAGGTCTTTACTAAGGCACCATACAAAGGCTTTTGGCCAAAGGGGATAGGGAATGTCGCACATTCTGCCAACGTTCATCATCATCATGCTCGTCACCGGCAGTGCCGCGTGCAATAAAAGCGGCCTGCGCGGTGGGACGGCCATCACCCAAACGCCCCCGGAAAAGCAGCCGGAAACTGCGCCCGTGGTTGAAGAGCTGCCCGCAACGCCAGCCTCGACTGTGAATACGAGCATCATGGCCGAAAACATCAGTGATATGGTGATCACGCCAGCTTTCAAAGGCGGATTTGAAACGAAGCCGCTGGTTCCCAATGAAGAGAATCATGTTTGGGTGGCGACCGCTGCCGGTGATGTTCAGCATCTGCGTCTGGAAAAAGGCGTGGTCAAAAGCCGGAAGAGCTGGAGCCAGGTGACGCCGGCCGGTGGAACCCGGACTTATGTGCTGGAAGGCGGCGCGGTGATGCTCGCCAAGAACGGTGGACATCTTTATTTCCTGAATGATGCCGTGCCCGAAGGCGCGATCGATAAAGCCCCCGCCAAGGGCAATTACTTTCAGCTGGCCGGTGTCGGCGCCGCGGAGCGAAGCTGCATCGTGAGCTATCGCAAAAACGGCAAACGCTATATAGGCATCGGCTATGGAGTCGGCAATTTCGTTGAGATCGAACAGGATGACAAGCCACCCTATGCGCCGAAGTTCGCGACGGTGACAGCGCCTGTCAAAGCCTCGGCGACCGTGCAGTGGGGCTATAGCTGCTTCATCGACCAGACGCGCCTTCATTATTACGGACAGTTCGTGCGCGGCGCGACCATCGGTCTGGATCTGAAGACGATGACGCCGCTCGATCTGAGCAAGGCTCCCAACAAAGCCTTTGTGTCCACCAATATCCCTGCGATCACAGTCGGCGTGAATTCCAACGGCAACGGCAGCTATGCGATGGCCGGTGATCGCCTGGGTAACGTCTTCAACGGTGATGGCTACTACACGATGGCGTTCGAACCAAGGCAGTCCATGGTCTGGGGTTCCGCGGGCACCAACTTGAATGTCTATCCGCATGACTGCCTTTATAAGACGCCCGAGTGCAAGGGCTTTGCCACCTACAACATGATGGAAAGCATAGGCGCCCAGGTCGGGCCCTTGAGCGCGCTGGGTGATGGCAGCATGGTGGGCATGGTGCGCGGAATCGGTGACGTCTACCTGATCAAACTCAAAGTTCCCGGCAATGCCACAGGCGGTATCGAAGCGGTGAAAATCGCGGAAAAGGTCGGCAACGGCGGTGATCCTTATATGTATACGGATTTCACCGGAGCGACTCTTTATTTGACCAACACCTTGAATGAATTCGATTTCACGAAGATGGGCACGTTTGATGTCAAAAGCCCCTTACGGCAACTGGGTTTCACCTGGACCCAGGTCGATGGAACGCCGGAAGAATTCAAGGACATCAAGGTGGATATACGCTGCTTCAGCGATGAGGCGAACAAGGGTGAATTCCAGACCGTGGAGATTACTGCGAAGCCGAAATCCGTTCAGCTCCTGACGGTCGCCAGCTGCGTGGATAAACTGGTGACCAAGGCTGAACTGCGGATGACGCAGGTGGGAACGACCAGCACCAGCCTGATGGGTGTGAAGGTCGTTCAGCTGACAGCTTTTCAATAAATAAAAGCGTCTTATCATTTTTGGGGGATAGGGTGATGAGAATTCGGACACGACTGCTCTTCAGCGTATGCGCGATCCTGAGCATCCAATGCTCCAAGGTGAGATCCGAAGACCAACGCGGCCTGGCCGGCAAAAGCATCGCGGAGAATCCTGGAGAAGGGGATGCCGTGGTCGAGGATATGCCGAAGCCGGGGACCGATGCCGTGATTACCAGTGGCAGCGATCTTCCGCCGCTCAAAGTGGGGGCTGAAGTCGACGTCACGGCCATGCCGCCTGGCTTTTTGGACGAGATCAGCCAGATCAGCAAAATCAGCCCCACCAAAACTTTGCTGTACAGCAAAAGCAATATCGCGTGGCTGCTCGATGAGGAAAAGATGGGCCTTCTCACCAAAATGCAGAGTGCGGTGACGGCCCCCAGCGGCACCCGCATGTATGTGCAGGAAGGCCAGCATTTCTGGTTGTTCGGCACGATGAGCATCGCCTTTCCCGCCACCAAGCAGGCGGAGGACCTGGGGCAGGTGACCCTTTTGAATATCACGCCCGAGCTGATGAAGGATCCTCAGCATAAGGTCCTGTTCGTTGGCCCTAACAGCATTATTCTGGGAGCGGAAGGCAAGGCCAATATCCTGACTCGCGAAGGGGACAAGGTCCGTTCTTTGAACCTTGATTTGCCGAAGCAAAGCGGGCAGACGGTGGCCGTGACCGCTGCGGGACAAGGGGAGAACCAGGACCTTTTCTGGTTTCTGACGGCCGAGCAGCTGCTTCTTTTGAAGCGCAGCGAAAACAATCAATGGAACTGGCGCGTGGCCAAATTCAAAGTGGATCCCGGCGTGGCGGGAACTCCGGGTCAGGTGGCGATGATGCTGTCGCAGGGCGAGAAGGAAGTGGCTTTCATGGGCCGCACCTTTGTTTTGAATGCGGGCAAGCTCTATGAAAAAGATGCCCTGAAGCTGAGCGTGCCGGATGAAAAAGCGGCCGCGATCGCTCAGGAGTTTACGACCAAGGTCGCGCCGATCCTGAAGAATAATTGCATCAGTTGCCATCCGGGTTACGATACCCAGGCGGTGGCTACGGACAAGGCCGCGGCCTATAAAACCCATCTGATGAACAAGACGATGCCGCCGGCACCGAACGCGCCTCTTTCCGATGCGGACACCAAGATCGTTCTGGACTGGTATGCCAGCATCCCGCTTTAAAAAATTTCCGGCCGCCTCAATAAATGCGGCTTGCCTTGCGTCCTCCTTCGGGGCCATTGTCCCCCGAGGAGGTGCATGTGAAAACGATCGCCGCAATCTTGGTTCCCTTGATCCTGACCTCATGCGTGACCACGTCCCTTGCGCACAATCCCCAAGAGCCCTCGCTATCCTGGGATGCCGCCTGTCAGCCTGAAAATCTGCAGGGTATGACCAGCTGGATACTCCTGACCTGCACCATGACCAATCGCAGCGAAGAAACGCTGAACTTCCAGGCTATCGAACACATTCAGACCGATAAGGACGCCTGGCGACAGCCCGATGCGGATGAACTCGCTATTTTAAAACGCGATCTTGAACGCCGCACTCCGTCCAGGAATCTGCCATTGATGCTGAACGGTGGGGATCGGCTGGAAGGGTTCGTGGCGCAGATGCTGGTGGTTTCGGGACTCTGGTTGACGCAGAGTCTCAAGGATCCGGTCCAACTTCCGGAAAAGACCGAAAAATCAGTCGATGTGAAAGCGGGCGGACATGTTCGGCAGGCTTTTGTCTTGTATAAGGAGTCCATGGAATCGCCGGCTTATGCCATACTCAGCAGTGCCGATGGCGGCTTTCGGAAACGGGTGGACTTCCTTCCAGTTGCGCGGCAAAGGGTCACAACGCCTTGAACCCGAGGTCCAGGCAAAGAATTCTTTACCTGCCGCGATGACTTAATAAGTTGACAGAACAAGCCTCTGGAGCTAGTTTGCGGCTCTCTGGATCGGGCCTCCGCCCGTCCGCCTGGCAAACTGATCTTCAAGAGGCTGGAATTTTATGAAAAGCACACACTTCGCTCTCATCATCCCTGCGCTGTCCGCTTTGTTCATCACGGCCTGCGGTCAGCAGAGTGATGAATCGGATCTGAATGGTTCCCGCAAAAAACATTACGTCCTGGCCTGCGATGGTTTCGTCTTTGATAATAGCGATCCCTTCGGTCGTCGCGTGACTTTCGCTCGCGAAGGCAGCAAGCAATTCAAGCAGTCCAGTGATTTTGTCGTCTCGAACGAAACGAGCGAGTTCCGCAACGTGGTGTCGAACATGGCTGGTGACTGTGTCAGCGGCGCGAACAAGATCCAGGGCTTCGTGCCCAACATCTGCGGTCAGATCAATGCCGTCGATCCACAGCTTTCTTTCAACAGCCTGCAGCTTGAATATAACAAGGTCGTCTACAAAGGCAGCTGGTCCTGCAACCTGAAAGAAAAATCCAAGTAAGGCTTTTCAGGGAAGTTTCTGCCACCAGCGACCCCATCCGGGCGCTGGTTCCACTTCATAAAGCTCCAAAGTCCCAGATCGACGACTTACCCATAGCAAGCCATCCTCGAAGTACACATAGCGGCGATAACCGTTGATAAAGGTATTGGTTTCGAAGGTCAGACCTGACCCTTTTGAATTCCACTTCGGAGTTTGATAAAGGTCCCAGCCGTCCGCGCGCTTCACCAGCACTCCAAAATAACGACCAAGGCAGTAGAGTTCACCCTTGCGATTGAAACCGAGCCGCGCGCAGTGAATCGCACCGTCGCCGGGCAGGATTTCGGTTTCCCACTTATTATTCCGATAAACGCCGATCACGCCCCGCTGCTCCTGGTCCACGCCAGTGACCCAGAGTTCGCCAGCATGCCCGGTCGCATCATAGATTTTCGGCAAGGTCTGATCGGGGCCGGTCAGAGTTCGCAGTCCAGTGATCTCGTTCCAGGCATAAAGATCGTAAAGCGCCGAGGTCCCATCCTCGACCGTGCGGTTATCACGCCAGACCATATCTCCATTGGGAAGCGGAATGAATTCTTCGGCACAGGCAAGGCCATCGGCATCATCCACCTGCAGTCGGCAGGGCTGAACCCGCACTGGTTTTTGATCTTGAATGAAGAAATTGCCACCGGGTTTGGTGAAGTCACCCGTATCGACCATGGAAAACCAAAGCCGACCCTTGGCATCACGCTGGGCGGCCCGGAGCTGGGCATTGGCTCCCCGGAGTTTCATGGCGTCAAAGGCGAGATCCTTTTGATAGCCTGTCTCCGTGATATCCACCTTCCGCATCCAATCGGACGATTCCCACTGCGAGACACCGATGAGGCTGGTGAGACGCCCTTGATCGAAGAGAACTGAGGTCACGGTATTGAAGGGCAGTCCGTTGGTTTCATCACGCCGCTCCAAAGCTTTTTCGGACAGACGGGTGAGTCCGGCCCAGACCATGCCCAGATGCAGGACGCCTTGTTCCATGCGGAAAAGGTGAGTGGTCCCGCCTCCCCATTGCCTTGGCATATAAAACTGATTCGGCTTGATCAGTGTGCGGGTCAGAACTCCGCCTTTGACACTCAAAAGCGCGTCGCCTTCATCAAAAAATACTGTCGGATCCCAGCCCTCATAATTTTCGCCGAAGTTATTCGGAGCCGGACCGTTGATGATCTTGCTGTTGAACTTATTGAAGACTATGGTTTCTCGCGAAGCCATATCCGGGATGAAGGTAAGATCGCCAGCGCGCAGAATCACATAGCTGCCGTCGTCGAACTGATAGGCCCCGGCTGTCAGGCCCGCTTTGGGATGCAGACGCTGATGCGCGATATCCAGATGACGCCAGACGCCGTTTTCCAGCACATCCATTTGATTTTTGCCCGTGGTCCAGACGCGATCCTTCTGATCCCGAAAAAGCGTGCGGCGGCGCAGCACCAGGGCCGGACCCTGATATTCGGGAAAGGCGGTCAGCTCGCAGCGCTTCGTTTTGATGTCGAAGGTATAGTAACGATCCTGCGACAGCAGCGTGAGCTGGCTATCGAACTGAACCAGTATCTTCGGCTCTTCCCTTTCGCTCGCATTGCCCCAGACCGGACAGGCGAAGGTTTGACGTTGACCATCGGAACCGATGCGAATCAGAGCCTCATCCGCCGTTTGCCCCGCAATCCAGAGAGCCCCGGAATCCAGGCGATCGACGATGGCTGCGGCTTCGGTCATATCCAGGCCTTCCGTTCCGGTCGGCTGCAGCCAGCGATTGGTGGCAGGAAGCCATTCCCATAGGGCCAGACGATTGCGCTGCGGCAGCGGCTGAAACAGCATAAAATAACGGCCATCGGAATAACGGAGCTTCATCGGCTCCCAGCCGGCAGGATAGTCGATCGAAGTCCACTTGCCAAAGCTGCCACTCAGGATTTCCCTGGGTTGACTGTCATCATCTGCGGTCTTGCGAATCAGCCAGTACTGGCCCGGGCTGGTCATGGTCATGTCTTCGATGCCCGTGAGCATCTGACCCTTCCACTGATCGGCTGTGAACTGCGGATAAAGGTCTGGATCCACCATCACCATCGCTGAATCGGTGGCTGTCTTTTTACCTTTGTCAGCTGTTCGCACCTCCAGAATGATTTCCCGACTCGCGGGGAATTTCTTCCAAAGCGTCTCATCCATTCGAAAGGCGATATCGGGACTGCAGGGCGTCCAGTCTTCGAAGCGCTGGTCCTGGCAACGTGCGCTATCACAGATGGCGAAACTTCCGGCGATGACGGTCACCGCATCCATCTGCATCCGCACCCGGCACTGCAGGTTGCCCGCAAGGGTCGCGGCGGAACTGATATCATCTTTCAGTTCCACGCGGGCTTCATAATAAGCAAAGGGCAAACGGTCCACATGGCCCAGACGGTTTCTTTGTTTCCGCGTCCAGCGGATCGTGATCTCGGGTGGACTGCGATCCAAAACCAAAGGCAGCGGCGCGCGTTCCAGTCGATTGCCGTAGGCGTCTTCCGCCACAAGATAAAGGCGGAAACGGCCGCCGGTGGCAGGGAGCTGCCAGTCCTTCAACGGACGAAAGTCTTCAGGTTTCTGACAGTCGCGGTCCTGGGCCGCGAGGCAGTAGCTGGCATTCACGCCGACGTCGACCTGAACGGGCAGGCTCTCATCACCATTCATCGAGATGAGTCCCTCACTGTCAAGACTTACATCCAAACGAGGCGTGCCCGTGAACATCGACATCCGGCAGCCGGGTGCGAGCGGATTTTTTTCGCCGAAAGGATTCGTCAGCACCGGGGTGACCAGGTATTCCCCGTTTTCCCATTCGGCTGTGTAAGTGGATTGCGGCGTCAGTCCACGAGCAGGCTCGACCAGGGTATCGGTGCGGCTCCATTCCCGGTCCAGGGCCTGAATGCTCACGGCGAGGCGCTGGCCTTTGAGTTGGAAAAGATCGGTGATGGTCATCGGAATATTCGCGCCGCGACGCAGGCGGCGGCCTTCAGTTGGGCAGTCCCACTGAAAACCCGGAGCTGTCCAGGTGACGAGCCGCAGATCCTCGGTCAAGGCCAGGCGGGCGGAAACCACACGAAAGCTCCGTTCCCTGCCATCGACCAACACATACTCATCACCCTCGGGGACATCGAGGCAGGCGTATGCCGTCAGCCCCTCGTCGCGTTCTTGGCCATTCAGCGTGCGAAGGCTCAGCTGCTTCCGATCGTCTGCGGTATAGCGTTCCCCATTTTTTTTGAAAAGCGGGGCCGGCATGCCGTGAACGCTGGGTCCGCAGAGACGCCGATTCGTATCGATGCGGTCCTGAAGGGAACCCGAACAGCTCAGAACAAAGGGCAGAAGGCACAGGAGATATTTCATCATGGGAACGTCCAGGCGATCAGGGTTGATACTTTGGTCCAACGCCATACGCGGGGATAGCCCGGGTCGTCCGGTCCTGGCATCCCTTCGGTATCCAGCCTGAGTCCGAATCTCAGATTCCGCTCGACATCATCCCAGCCTGCTTCGGCGCTGAAGCCAAAAAGAGGACGCGTGAGGGTCTGATTTTTTTGCAGGGACGCGGCGTCGTCCAGCTGACGCTCCAGATAAAGAAGGCCGAGGCCGGCCCCGGCGCTAAGGTACCAATCCGGATCGCGTTTGCTTCCAGACCGGCGGAAATCCGCTCCGGTCCAGGTCTGGGCAAGATGGGCGGTCACTTCCGTCCAGCTTAGATTTTGCGGGACGGGAAGGCCTTCGGAATCGACCTGATCTTTTTTCTGCGCACGGAAAAGAGTCAGCTCACCGTGCCACGGCCCCAGCACCTGATCATGCCACCAGCTGAGCTGAAGTCCGGGCAGAGGGTCCGGGCCCAGTTTGTCGCGAAGATCCGCCTGCAGCAGCCAGAGCTGAGCGGGACCGATGCGAACGGCCTGCTCGGGTTTATATTCAAGAAAGCGCGCGAGGGAATATTCGCGGCCCTCTTCCAGCGTGATGTCCTTGACCATCAGCAGCTTATCCTTCTGATCCCGGATCGAAAGACGATAGGAACCGGCGGGAATCGAAGCGCCGCCCTTTTTCAGATCGGCCAGTTCCTTTCCGTTCAATTCCACTTTCAGTTTACGCATCATCTGCTCGTAAGCAAAAAGCAGGGGATTGCCCTTCTTTTTTTCCCCGCGCACGATCACGGGGTCGCTGCCCACGATCTCGATGCGGGCTGTGGGATGCTGACGACCCTCGCTTTCTTCGATGACCCTGCGGCTCGCATGATTGTGCGCTTCGGTAATGGAGATGGCTCCATCCTGATTCATATCGTACTGAAAGCCTTCGATCAGATAATGAGTGTAAAGGCTAGCCTGATGCCGCGCGGACTCGATCGCTTCCTCGCCCCAGGCGCTGGCGGCCAGGATGATGGAACCTTCCACCGCGTTCCCCAGGTTCGCGTCCTCGATCGCCCCTTTTTGTCGGGCGAGAAGGTCGAGAATTTTCTGGTTGAGTTTGGACTTGCCGCTGCCCGAGTAGCAGGTGTCCAGGATCAGAACCTTGCGGCGGGATTTTAGTTTCTGGAAGGTCTCGAAGAGCTGGGTGTGCGTGACGCCCGAGAGAGCCGGCGCTTCAGAGTCGGTGTCCGCGGTCACGATCACTTTTTCCAGAGTCGTGCGACCGTCCTGAATATTCTTGCCGATAGTCCCATGCGCCGAGACATAAATCAAAACGGTGTCGTCTTCGGAGAAGTTTTCCTTGTCCAGTTGCGTCAGGGCCTTCATCACATCATCACGCGTGACCCAAAGGTCCTTCTGAGTCCGGGAACTCAAAACCACACCACCATCAAAGGTGGAATCCAGCGCCCTGGCAAAGTCCTGCGCGTCCTTGCCTGCATACTTCAGCTGGCCCCAGTAGGAGTCTTTGTACTGATCAATGCCGATCGCAAGATAAAGCTGGCGGGCTGCGTGCAGCGGCTCGTGCTTTGCGAGCAAGAGGATGAGAATCAGGGCTTTGAACAGGGTGGGGCGCATGTTCATCTCATAGAGGTTTATGCAGCCTCCTTATAAACACCATGCGCGGCAAGGTCCAGACTAAATTGGAAGATCGACCTTACTCAGAAGGGTCCGGGAAGGTCAGACAGGGGACGTCTGTGGGTAATTGCTTTAATTCCCTGATAATATTTAGTTTTTTGGTGATATCTGTGATGTCTTCGCCTCCTATTGCGCAGGCTCGGCTGGTATTGACCTCGCTTTTCGGGATCGTCCAGCTGCCGCTGGGTCCATTGCGGAGCCAAAGGACATCATGGGGTTCCTTGCTGTCCACAAGGGCCAGAAATTCCGCGTCCGAGCCCTTATAGCTGATGATATAGTCGTCCTTATCCATGGTCAGGGAAAGCTCGACCCCCGCCTTGGGGGCGCCTTGCTGTCCGCTTTTGAATTGATCCGCGTCTTTTTCCTGAAGGAACGGCAGAAGAAGTCCAAGCGCGAGCGCCGCGGCGACAGCCCAAGGCCAGAGCTTGCGTCCCGCCTTGCGTGCCTCCGCTCCTGTGCTCGCTTCCAGCCGTTGCCAAAGGCGCTTCTGCGCGATCTCGTCCGTGGGCGCGTCGGTTTCCGCGTCCCGCATTTCCGCTTCCAGCAACGCGACAAATTCCGCATCGCTTATTAAATCCTTGGGAAGGTCTTCGGGTTTTTTGTGATCAGTCACGGGTTTTTTGCCTCAAACATGGGGTTCCAGCTTCCGCTGCAGGCGTTGCCTGAATTTTTCCCGCATCCGCGCCACGCGCGCGGCTATGGTGCCCTGGGGTTCCTGAAGCCGTTCGGCGATTTCCTTCAGAGTCAAACCCTCGCGATAATAAAGGCAGAAGGATTCCCCTCCGGGTTCCTTGGCCAGTTCATCGAGCAGATGCCCGACGACCTGCAGCTGAATCTCCCGTTCGGGATCGGATTCCCACATGGTGCCTGTCGGCTCGTGAACCTCGAAGGTATCCAGATCCGTCTTCTGCCGATTTTTTTTGCGAATGAAATCAATTCCGGCATTCCGAGCGGCCACGATCAGAAAGGCCTTTTCATGATTCTCGGGAATCTGATCCATGTGCCTGAAGAAATTCATGAACACATCATGCTGAAGATCCTCGATGTCCTTATCACTCAGAGGGAACTTCTTTAAGACATGACGCGTGACCTTGAAATTATTTGTATAAATTTTTTGGAAACGTTGATTTTTGGTCATGCCTGCAAAAACCCGTATTATGGGAGGTTTCCCGCGCGGAAGCATCGGCTAAGGCTCTATTCTTTCATGACTTGGGTTGAAACTCCAACGGAAAGCAAACGCCGGCCCTTTGACAGCGCAAGTTTCAGAAAACTCAGGCTTGGAATCACCTGAGGGGACTGTGCTAAAGTCAGGGACCATTTCCATAAAAAGGCTGTGACAGCCGTACTGACACTGGGGGACACACACTTGCGACCTTTTCGACTTTTGCTCACTCTCGTACTCTGTCGTTTTGCTTTTTCACCGCAAGCTTACGCCGAAGCGCCGGTTGTTGACCGCAACTGGGAGGTGCTCAACACCGCGGAAGATGTCACCGTTTACCGGAGCCTCAAAGCGCAGGATAAGATCTTCACCTTCCGGGGCGTAGGTCTGGTCGAGGCCAGCATTCCCAACCTGATCGCGCTGATGTCCGATCCGCATAAGATGCCGGATTGGGTTTACAACTGTGTGGAAGGGGAACTCGTCGAGCGGAATTTTAAAGAGACCGATCGCGCGGCCGATGCGTCTTCGTACTATCAGATCTTTTACGGCGTCACCTCGGTGCCCTGGCCCCTGACCCCGCGCGATTATGTGCTGAAGGCCCAGATCACCTATGAAAAGGAAGAGGGGCGGAAGCTGCCGAAGAATGTCACGATCGCGATGCGCAGCATTCAGCATCCGCAGAAGCCCGCGCTGCCCGGCAAGGTACGGATGCCCGTGATGGAATCCATGATCGTGATGACCCCCGAGGATGCCGAGGGGAAGAAGACCTGGGTTGATTTTTCAGTAACCACCAACCCAGGTGGTGTGATCCCGGCCTGGATCACGCGCATCGCGTCGCGGGACATTCCGCGCAAGACGCTCGTGAACCTTAGGAAGATGGCGGCCCGGCAGGATTATAATAAAGCTTTTGAAGAACTGGTCAGCTACCACTATCAGCAGCAGCTGATCCGGAATTAATCCAAGGAGCAGGTCGCGGCCAGGACCTGACAGCCGCTGTCATACTGCTGACAGCTGCTCATGGCCGAGGCCTCGGCGGCACCGCGATCGGTATTCCAGGCCCAGCCGTAGCCTTTTTTCTGGCCCACAGCAAAGGCCGCGCAGGCATTCTGAGCCCAGGCCATCACCTGGCAGTCGCCGGGCCTTTGTCCATACTGCTCGCAGTTGCCGAGCGCCGTATTCAACGCTGCTTCTTGATTCGTCCAATGCCAGCTGGTGCCATAGGCTCCTGAACTCCTTGACCAGGCGATGGCCGTGTAGGTGCTGCGCGTGTCGCCGCTGTGATAGACTTCGAGCAGAGTCGCCACATCGTTATAGGAAAGAGCAGGATAATGATTGGCCCGGACTTCGGCTTCATTGTTGCAATAATTCATAATCGAGAGCGCATCGTAGCCACCGATATTGATGCCGGGTGAGTTGGTTTTCTGCTCACAGCTCGCGTCCTGCCGATCGGCTTCATGCTTCAATCCGAGCGCGTGACCGAACTCATGCAGCGCGTAGTTGCGAACGCAGTTGCCCACGTTGTCCTCGCGTTGACACAGCGCCCCCCATCCATTGCCGGCCGCGAGGAAATCAAAGGTCAGCTCAAGACCGCGCGAAAGATTATCCAGATTCCGGCCGAACGCATTCACCTTGGGCCATGTGTAGGCATAAACCCAGATCCGAATGTTGGCCCGGCTGACCTTGCTGCAGGGCGTCCAGCCGCTGAAGGTGAATCCCACCCTTTGATACTGGGAGCTCACCACATCACGGACCATATCCTGATAGGTGCGCAGATCACGGTTGGAACTGCTGTCATCTTCCCAGCAGACCGTCAGATCTTTTTGGAGCCACTTGGAATCATAGCTATCGAAGTAACCGGAGGAACGGGAAGAGGTGGAAGGAGGCGATGACAGGCCGCAGCCGCCAAGAATCAAAAGCATCAAGCAGGTTAAAACACGCATGTTTGTCCTCTCATGGTAAGGGAAGTCCCAAGAGAAGACGCGATCCATGAAAATAGCTTGCGGGAAAATTGCGCCGCTTCAATTTTTATGAAGCGGCCTTTCTGGAATCAAGGCAAATCAATTCGCACGATTCCGATACCGATATTAAACCATACGCGATTCTGAGCATCGACCTGCAGGTCTTGAATCTGCAAGTATGTACCACTGGGCTCTTCAGGCAGGCTGTAAAGATCAGCCCGGCTGAAAATTTTCGTGTAGGTCGTGCCGTCCGTGCGGTAGACATCGAAGAGGATATGGACCACAAAATCACCCTGGGCCGTGCGGCCGATGTTGCCCAGGAAGCTGGCATTCTCGGGCACGGCGAAGGGTTTTTTGGTGCCGCTTTCCAGGTCCAGCAGCCAAAGTTCGGTGATCGTGCCGAGTTCGGACACCGATACGAAAAGGGTTTTATCATCAATCTGACGAACCCGGTCCACAGATTGAAGGCCCCAGTCCTGCCAGCTGGATTTGGTCCAATCCGTTTGCCCTTCCGCACGGGTGAAGAGTCCTTTGTCCGTCGCTACAACAAGGCTTTGAGCCGAGGCGAATATGCCTTTCACATCCGTGCCGGCATCCGCCCCCAGAGGAACTTTGTAAAACGTGAAGCCATCGATCACGCCCAGGTCCGTGCTTCCATCTTCATAAACCCAGTAACGGCCCTGACTGTCACGGGTTCCGCCCCAATAATTATGATCATTGGGAAAGCGAACGAGGGCGGCCCAGTTGTTATCGGGAGCCAGCCTGAAAATACCCTGCGTGCTCAGAAGGATTGGCTCGAAAATGGAGTCATCCACCGGCATTTCGGACCGAAGTCCGGGACTGCGCAGCGAGCGCGTCCAGCCAGCGGATTCCAGCGTGTAAAGACCTTCATTTTGCAGATAGATGCTCGGGACACCTGCAGCGTTCACCCAGGGTCCGCTGACGCGAGTGTTCGGGGCGTTTTTGGGCTTTGGAAAATAAGCCCAGGGCCGGAGCTGAAACTGAAAGGGAAAGGTGTTGGAACTTCCAGGGCTGGCCAGAAGCCAGGGCGTTGAATCCTGGCCGATCGCGGCCTGGATTAGCGGACGCACGACCTGAAGGCCGTAAATGCCCATGTCCCAGTAGCGAAGACGCTCTCCGTCCCAATTCAGAAGGCCTTTTTCCGCGATCCAGATCAGATCGCCCTTGCCGACGAAAAGAGCGTTGACCCGCAGGCCTGGATCCCTTTGGGCGAGATAGGGAAAGACCTGCCAGCTGTTTCTGTTCGCATCCCAGTAAGCATCACCCAGAATGACTTCCGAAGCCGGCCCGATGACAAAGTCCTCGGGCATGAGATCCATCGAGCTAAAAGATGGGGGACGCGGCAGCTTGATGCTTTCCGTGGCCGTGGTCATCGTGAGATCCATGGCGTCGCGCCCTGTGCCGCGAAGAGTCCAGATGCGGCCTTCATTGTCGGCAGCGATCTTGACCAGAGGCAGAGGGTCGCTGACGGCTGTCCACGCTGATTGATCAGGATTTTTTTGATAGAGTGAGCTGCCGCACTGCAGCCAAAGTCTATGGGCCGCGTCGCGCACAAGGTTCTGCCGCAGATTCATGCAGGTGGCATCGGGATAGGGGGTCAAAGTCCAGCTGCCGCCTTCGTAAAGAGCAAGGCCTTCGGTTGTTTTGCAGTAAAAACCGCCGCGATGAAAAGCCTGCGGCCCTTCACATTTTGAAAGATTCTCGGGATCCAAAGAGGGAAGCGCCTGCCAGCCGGTTCCATCCCAACGGTAGATGGTACGCACGTATCGCGACGGATTCTGGCGCAGACTTTCCCACTGCACATGCAGGGCGTTATCCTGCGCGAACCAGGCTGTGGTGATGTTCCCGTTATCCGTTTCCGAGGGCGATGGCCATAGCACCCAGCGCCTGTTGGTTTCATCGCGCAGAGAAACGCTGCGAAAACCCACCGAAAATATGCGGCCTTTCTTATCCTGAAGCAGCTGCATGGACATGTCTTCCAGCTTCGGGCTGTCGCTCCAGCGAATCGGTTTCCAACGCTTGGGGTGGATGCCGATGGTGGCCATCTTTTCTTCGATATGCCCGGCCCTGTCATCGGCAAGGACAAAGACTCGCAGCAGTCCGCCGGCATCGTTCATGCTGGACCAAAGGTCGACCAGCGACAGCTGCAGATCGGCATCACAGGGCACGTATTTTTCCATGGACTGATTCCGGCAGCGTCCGCTGGTGCAGAGGACAGACCGACCGGAAAGAATGGATTGATCCTCGCGCACGAAATCAACCTTGCATTGATAACGGGCTGCCAGCGAAGCGTCCTCCAGCTGAGGATGCTGCCCGCGAATCCGAAGCTCCACCTGGGCACTTGGGACCAGCATCTGGGCCGCGGGTTTATTCCAATCCGCTTCAGACCAAAGAAGTTCGAGCTGCGGCTTGTCTTCGGTCACCACCAGAGTCTGGCAGCTGAGCGCGGAGCGATTGCCGGCCTTGTCTTCGGCATAGGCGTAATAATCAAAGACGCCCAGATCGCTGGCGACGATGGCCCCACTCCGCTCGAAATTCTTCAGATCCTGGCAGCGATTCTGCGGCTGGCAGCCATCGGAAGCGGGAGGCAAATTCCCATCATCCAGATCCTTGGCGCGGGGCTCGCGGCAGTAAAGAAGATCGGCATCGGGGGATGGCGTTTTCCAGGGAAGAATGCTGCCTTTGGAAAACACCGCGACGCGATTATCCAGACTGTAAGCATCCAGTCCGCCGACTTCAGGGCGCCTGTGCAGAATGGTGAGGGGACAGGATTCCGTGCGGGTCGGAACAGGGCCAGGCACATCCCAGCCCTCGGTGCTCAATTGAAAGTTCAAACGCAAAAGATACTGACCTTCCGGCAGATCGCGGGTTGAGATATTCGCAGGCAGACCCGTGAGATGCACGCCGTAAGGTTTTTCAAAGAGCATGATGGTTTTTTGCTGCTGCTCATTCACAGCGGTTATTTCGAAACGAGCGGACTGCAGCGCGCCATCACTGGCCCAGCGCAAGGGAAAGGGCAGTTCATCATGAGCGAAAAATCCCTGGGTCGGACACTGAAGCTCGGCGCTGACCTTGGGTGACGCCTGAAGAGGCAGACTGATAAGATTTCGGTCGCTGCGGAGGTCCATGGATTCGGAAATGCTCCAGCCGCGGGCGCTGCTGAAAGCCTGAAGGACACCGGCAGAGGCCGGTATGCGCACACAGCCGCGCGAACTGATCGCAAGATTTTCGCTGCCCCGTGAAGGAAGCAAAAAACGGCTGCGGGTCGTGAGCAGAGTTTCTGCGGACAGCTCCTGGCCATCAGGACTTTCCAATTTGACGAAACGTTCCTCGTTTCCCATCTCGGAAGGATCCACTCCGCAGAGTGAACCGACGGAATCGAAGCGATCCTTAAATTTTTGACAGCCAAGGCCAAGAACAAGAACAGCCCAAAATCCGATAAGCAGGCGTCGCGGCATAAGGTCCCCATCGCTGAGCATAGGCTGCGGAGTATAGCCAGTTTTGATAGCGAAGGGAACCTGAAAGCCGGGCTGCAAGCTGGTTCAAAGGGGCGGGCGCCATCCATGAGTAAAAATTCTCAATCCTGATTCCACTCATAAGCGAGGGAACGTCCTTTTGCGATATGAAGCGCCGCCGCGCGTGCGGTCAGGATGCAACTGCCGAGAAAGCTTCCTTCCAGCGCCCGCTTGCCATGGATGCCGCCGCCTCCGAAACCGGCCGCTTCCCCGACAGCATAAAGGCCCTCCATCACGGTTCCATCCGCGGCCATGGCCTGGGATTGCAGATTGGTTTGAATACCGCCGAGCGACTTGCGGGACAGGATGAACTCCCGAATGGCGATCAGGGGGCCGGCATGGGGATCCAGGATTTTCTGATAGCGGCAGGTTCGCACCCGATCGCCCCGGTAACTGCGCAGCTGCATGATGCGGCGCAGCTGCTCATCGTTGAAATAATGCGGGCCTCGATCAATCATGCTGTCATAATGCTGAATTTCCTTCTGCACCCTTTCCCATTCCACAGCCTCATCACCATTGAGCGCATTCATCTTCGCAACCAGTTCGTCCAAGCTATCGGCCACGACGAAGTCCACGCAGTCCCGCGTCAGCTGCCTGACGAGGCGCTGGTTTCCGGTCAGGACTGTTTTGAGAAAGCTGAAGAACTTTTTATCGCGAATGTCCTCATTATATTCAGCCCCGGACACAGCGAGTTCGCGAACGGCAATTTTCCAGTTCATCACCTGCCATGAATAGGCCCGTGCTTCATGACAGATGGCGGACACCAGAAACCGCGTATCAAACGAGGTGATCAGCGGCACAGGCCCGATGCGATCGCCGCGAAAATTCAGCCACAAAGCGGAGTGCGGTGGAATCAGGCTGAGTCCATGGTCCTTATAAGTCGGATGAGGATGATGGACGCCGGCCGCGTAGTTCCATTGCTTATCGAGATGCGTGAGGCGCGCTCCCGCTTTCTCTGCGGCATCGTGCATCGTGCCATCCGCTGCATCATGGGAACCGTTCAACAATACCGCAGGAACCTGGCCCATATCCTGCCCCCAGTGCTGGCGGACACGATCCAGATTGCCCGTGAATCCACCGCTGGCAATAACCACCGCGCTGGCATGAAGGCTAAAGGGCTCGCCTTCGGTGGTATGGCCGCTGCAGCCTATGACCCGATCCCCGGCCAGGAGCAAAGCCTCCGCCTTGTGCTCAAACAGCATTGTCAGACGCTCGCGCTGGGGATGCTGCTGCACGGCTCCTATGATTTTTTCCATGAGATCCTTGCCGGTGCCCCAGACCATGTGAAAGCGCGGCACGGAATTTCCCGGGGAGAAAAGCCCCCGCTCCACCCAGTGGACCACGGGAAAAAATTGAACCCCATGGGAACGCAGCCAGTCATAGATCAGCGTGCGGGAACCCTCGGTATAAAAACGCGCCCAGGCCCGCGGCAGCGCATCCTCCTCGCCAAAGTCCGCATACGAACACCAATCGTCATAGGCAAGATCGGGGCTATCATGAATGCCGTTTAACTTTTGAATAGGTGAATTGACGATGTTGATGCCACCGAAGGATTCGCGGGCCAGTCCACCCAGAGCCGAGAGCGGCATGCGATCGAGGATCGCCACGGTCTTTCCTTCGCTCAGGAGTTCCAGGGCCGTGACGAGTCCGGCGATGCCGGCGCCTATGATTAAGCAATCCCTTTGCACGTTGAATCTCCTATTGAAGAACGCGGCGTTTGATCAGGCGACCTGCCATCCGGAAACGATCGCCCCATTCCAATCGGGCCGCATTGGTTTTCAAGACGGCCCTGGTGAAAAACGAAGGGATGCTGGAGTCGGTCGTCACGGAAAGGAGGACGGATTCCCCCTGCTCGCAAAGCCGCCCCGCGCTGGCCAGGACTTCGTCCAGGTTTTCATGGTCATCGCAGGCCAGGAAGTGAAGGCTTAAAGCCTTGGCCAAAGCCGCAAAATCAAGGCTCGGAATGCGCGTCAGCACTTCACGACCCAAGGCCCCTTTTTGAAATTGCGCGATCTGCGTGAGCTTGCCGTCATTCAGAATCACAAAAAGAATACCGAGCCCATAATTATGGGCGGTCAGCATCTCCATGCCGGTCATCAGCACCGCTCCATCCCCAATGGCCGCGACCACAGGCCGTGCCGGGCTCGCGAGCTTCGCACCGATCGCGGCAGGGACCGCATAGCCCATGCAGGAAAAATCAACAGGAGCAAGAAAAGAGCGCGGTTCTTCCAAACGTAAGGCTTCCATGGCTTTAAAGAGGCCGTTGCCGCTGTCGGTCACGAAGATGGTGTCGAGACCAAAGTGTTCCTGCAGGCTCTGAAAAAGTCGGTGTGGATTCACGCCCGAGTTTTCGGAGTCGCGGGACAATTCCGCGGCACTGTGCTGGTGAGCAGTCGCGACTCGCGTGAGCCTCGTCAGATCGGTGGAAAGGTCCTGGTCCTCTTCCGTATCCAGAAGCAGTCTGACCACAAAACTTTTCGCATCGGCCTGCAGGGTTGCATGGGCTCCATAGTTTCGCTGCAGCACATCGGGATCAATGTCGACGTGAAGCAAAGGAACCCTGAAGTCAAAGCCATAGCTTCCTGTCGCCACTTCGCTGAAACGGCAGCCGATAGCCAGAATGCAGTCCAGCTCCTCCTCAAGTTTTTGGAAGGGCGGTGGCAGAGCGCGGCCCATTCCATTCCAGACAAAACGCGGATTGGTTTCCGGAAAAAGGCCCTTGGCCGAGATCGAGGTGAAGACCAGAGCATCCAGTTGCTCGGCGAGCTTCTGCAGCCAGTGCGAAGGCATGCTGGCTCCCAGCCCCAGGTAAAGGCCTATATTTTTAGACTCGCGCACGCGCTGCAGGAGAGTCTGATAGTCCAGTTCATCAAAGCCTGCCGGATTTTTGGGGAGAACGGGCCAAGGGTGCGAGGCATCATAACGATCGGTCTTGAAGAAGAGTTCCGCCGGGACCTCAATACCGACAGGACCCATGGGCGCCTGCATAGCCAGTGCCGCTGCATAACGGGTCAGGCTATAGAGTTCCTGATGGGTTTGGATCGCCAGAACTTTTTTGGCGACAGGTTTCAGAATCGCCTTTTGATCTATATCGTGAAGCTGATAAGCAAAACGCAGATCATGCCGCGGCGCACAGAGGATCACCAGCATAGGAATCTGATCCAGCGAAGCCTCGGCAATCCCGGACAGGGCATGGGTCAGCCCAGCACCGGGAACAAGGTTCACGGCCGCCATGCGACCTGATGATCGGTAATGGCCATCTGCCATAAAACCGGCCGATTGTTCATCGGTCACAAGAATGGGATTCAGATCCTCGTCTTCGGAGAGGGCATCATAGAATTCAATATTATGCGTCCCAGGAATTCCAAACAAAGTATGAACACCACTGTCAACCAAAGCCCGGCAGAGAATGCGAGCCCCAGTTTCCGTCTGCGAGTATGCATGAAGCCTGCCTGATCCTGCCAACGCGCGATCGTGGATTAAACTCATGAGGCTCACCCCCGAATAGGAATATGTCCTGAATTTTTTTTAGTTCCACTCGCACGGAAGCAAGTTCCATTCCGGGTAAGCAAAGCCCGTCCGGCCGCAGTCCGCTTGCCTGGCTGCGGGATTTGCTACGAAAATCAGCTGGATTTGCGTAAGGCCAGGCCGGGGAAGGACACCGCATTCTGACGGCCTTGATCCGCGAGCTGGTTTCCATCAATAAATTGCAAAAAAAATTCAAGTCGGGCGTTGGAAGGGTGAACCTTAATCATGGAGACGCCTATGCGTATGTTTACGAAAATCATGCTCGCCAGCACATTCACCTTGATCCTTCAGGCCTGCGGAGGAGCCGACCAGGAGGCTTCGGAGCTGCATCGTGCGATCGGTGGATCAAGTGGAACGGTGGGTGGCCGCTGCAAGGTCACGAGCGGACCCAATGCCGGTAAAACCGGAACCTATGATGATGAAGGCTGGTGTATGGGCGATTGGGGTGGAACCGAATGCAAAGCCGCCGATGGAACATCCAAGTGTCAGGATCTGAAAAAGATCGTGATCACAAAGCCCATCGACCTTATTCCGGTCGCAGGCAGATTCTAAGATCGCGGACCGCCGGTTGTCTCCGGCGGACCCGTCCTGCGGGAACGAGTTTCAACCCGCACGTCCATCCACGCGCGGTGCCGTTAAAATAGGGACGAAAAGCACGCAGAAAATTCCAAAGGCGAGCGCCCAAAGAAGACCGGAGACGATCACCGCATCGGCATAATGTTGGGCCGCAAGTCCTGCAATGGCAACGCGAACTATCACGGCTCCGTTGATCAAAACGAAACCGGCAACCAAAGCCCGCTGGGGTTTGATGGGACGCCCGGTATGACCCAAAGAAACGCGCGGCATGATTCCATAAATGAGAATGCCGATGGCGCCGACTGTGATCGCATGAATGCCGAGGCTCGCCGGAATCGGGAGCCACACTCCGAATCCTCTGAGCAAAAGTCCGATGATCAACCAGAAGTAGCCGCTCAGCATGATCCAAAGTATGGGCTGATGCCGTGTGGCCCACGGATCCCATAAGTACCAGCGGACTGCGTGGGCTGCAGCAGCGAGCAGCGCGATAAGCCCAAAAAACGGGCGGCCCGGTATGAGCATATCACTCAGGGCGTAGGCGAGCGTCAGAGCGATGGCCACTTTATCCAGGGGTGCCCACGAGCGGACATTCGCCGTTTTTTCTGCGTTTCGCGTAAAGAGGGGAATAATGCGTCCGCCAATGACAGTGATCACCACCGCGATCATACCCATGGCCAAAGCCTGCCCCCGAGCGGCCATACCCGGAGCAAGTCCGGCCGCTTCCACATGAACCAGCGCATTCGCCAGAGCCAGCACGGCCAGGACTGCGAGCAGTCCCACGTTACGCCGCTGACTGGACTGCAGCAAATAAGGCGTGAGAAAGCTCACTGCGAGAACGAGAAAGGCGAGGTCCACGGCCGCATAGGCGTAAGATGGAGGCGTCACATACCAGGGCATGATACGCGCCAGCAGCCAGACTGCAGCGAGGAGCTGAAGACGCCAGCCATGAACGCCGCGTTTGCCCGTCCAGTTCTGTGTTGCGGTCATCAGAAAGCCGACGACGACCAGCGAGGCGAAGGCAAAGAGCATTTCATGCGCGTGCCAGAGGACCGGCGTTGCGAAATACCGGGGCGCAGGGATGGTGCCGGTCCAGACGGCCAACCAGAGCAGAATCAATATTGAAGCGGCCGCACCGGCCAAAAGAAAGAAGGGCCGGAAGGCCAGGTTCCATAACGGTCTTAAGGATGGCATAAAGACTCTCCCCATGAATCATGGTCGGGCGCAATGCGCGCAATCGCTTGCTGTATCTCTGCCTTGTGCAAAGAACTTGCCAGGGATGGACGGGGAGTTTTTGGTCGCTTGGAATCAGCCTGCTCCGGCCAGAACCACAGGACGCAGGGGAACATGAATTTCAAAATGGAAATCGTGATGGCGGTCATCCTTGGGCTCGTCGAGAATGATTTCAATCATCCCACCGGCGTCACGCAGAATGGTACGCACCGCATCCATGCCGAGGCCACGTCCCGAAATCAAGGTCGCCTGATCACGGGTGGAAAAGCCGCTCTTGAAAATGCAGTCGGCGATAGCCTGCGGGGTGACTTCGACCCCCTCGGGCAGCCAGCGTGAGGTGCGGGCGCGTTTTTCGATGACGGAAAGGTTGAGGCCGCGTCCATCATCGCGATAAAGAATACGCAAAGAAGCCGAACCGACCGTTTCCACATGAATGTGGATGGTCCCCGCGGGATTCTTGCCGCTCTTCAGCCGCTCGTCCTTGGTTTCCAGACCGTGGTCCATGGAGTTTTGCAGAAGATGACCAAAGACCTGGGTCAGGGGTTCGTGCAGGCTGCGCGGCACGGGGATGTGCGAGCCGCTGAATTCCACCAAAGGCACCGATTTATGCAGCTCGGCCGCCAGGTTTTTCAGATCCGCGATCTGATCATCGAGGATGGTCGGCAGATCGCTGCTCAGGGTCGAATGGAGCTGCTTTTTGAAGAGCCGCAGCTCATCCTGGGTAAAGGGCAGGTTATGCGGCGGCTGGTCTTCCAGATGATCCAGGATTTTCTGGGCAATGCGATGGGATAGGAACACCTTTTCCTCGGACTCGGCCGTGTGGCCCAGGCGACCTTCGTAGATCAAACGATAGGATTTGATCATGGAACTCACTCGCTCCAGTTCGCGCAGGATGAGCTTTTGAGTCAGGCTCACGTTTTTATCCAAAAGGGCGGATTCGGCCGAATGAATGGTCGTGGCCATCATCCGAAAACCACTGACGCGCGCCTCGCCTTTCAGGGTGTGCAGGAAAATAAGCGTCTGCTGGCAAAGGTCTTCCAGCGACTGTTCCCCATGCGCATGCAAAGCCGCTTCGATCATGGTCATCTTTTTTTCCGCATGCTGACGAATGCGCGGGAAGAGCCGCCCCAGAGGCGTCGTCAGCTCACCTGTGATCCAAAGATCCTCTTCCTGCCTTGCAGCCTGTTCCCGCAGCGTACGCAGCGCCGTCACATCCCTTAGGGTCACCAGGACCTTTTCCAGGACGTTGCCGCTGCCCACGATGGGATTCCAGTCCACTTCCAGATAAACAGTCGGACCTTTCGGCGATTTGAAAGAGAGCTGCCTTGCGAGGTGGTCGCTGTTGAGTTCAAAACTCAGCATGTCCGAACCGAGGGAACTCAAAAGCGAGTTTTTGATCTGATCCAGCTGATCCAGGGTCAGATCCGTGGAGCGGAAGATCAAATCGATCGGATCCTGGCCGGCGATATCCCGTCGATGCAGAATTTGCGTGAGATGCTCCGAGTATTCCGGCTGAATCTCAAGACGCGCAGGGCCGGGTGCGATCATGAAGATGCCCTGCGAGATGGACTTGAGTATGGAGCGAATATCCCGCGTGCGGTTCTGCACCTCGCGGTCGAGGTTTTGAATGTAAGCCTCGCGCTGCTCCAAAAGAGTCTGCTGCACGCGGGTTTTTTCCAGCTCCGCCTGGATCAGATCGTCCTGCAGCCTGTGCTGGCTCTGCAGAGCAGCTTCTCTTTGCTCCGAGATATCGGACATGCGGGCACCCAGGGCAAAGGAGAGCAGCACCATTTCCATGGCGGCGCCGGTGAACTGACTCCAGCTCGTTAAGGTGTTGAAGGGGATCAGACCGCTGCCTGCCAGAAGAACAGTCAGGTTCCCCACCAAAAGAGTCATCCAGGCCATCGTATAGTAGCGGGCCGAACGATTGTTTTTAAGACTCGCAAAAACACCGGCAAAACTGAGGACGAAGCTGAGAAGGAAACTGTTCAGGATCGTTATGTGAATGCAACCGATCTGCACCGTGAGCCAGTTGATGATATTCAGAGCGATCTGCACGCGGATGACATTGATCAGGATATAGATGCGGGGATGGGTTGTCTTGAGGCGTAAGAATTCCAAAGTGAAGGTATAGGCCGTGAGACAGGTCAGGTCGATGCAGAGCATCATCCCGACATTCATGAACCAGCTCTCACTCACCTTTGGGAAAAGAAACTGCTGCACCAGACCCTGATAGTTCATCACAAAGCTGGTGTACGACAGAATATAAAGCACATACATGATGAACGAGGTCGAGCGGAATTTGATATAGATGAAAAGGTTATAGAACATCATGATGAAGCAGGCGCCGCAGAGCAGGCCAAGGTAAATGCTTTCCTTGGTATCATGTTCCTCGAAGACGCGTGGCGAGGAAATGGTCAAAGGAAATTGCGTCGAGCTGGTCGTGCGGGTCCAGAAGTAATATGTATGCTGCCCCGGAGGGACCCGAACCGGAAAGATCGGAAAGCGGTAGGCGATAGGCCTTTTATCGAAAGCGACCTGATCCCCGAGCGTCAGGGAATCATAGGATCCATCGGCCTTGGGACTGTAAACGGTCAGGTAATCAATGGGCGCGTAACGGCTGACAATGTAATAGAGGATCGGTCTATTTCCAGGGTTTTCCAAGGTCACGCGAGCCCAGTAGCTATTGCGATCCAGGTAACCGAAGGTGGGAATATCCCGATTTTGCTTGAAAAATTCCCCATCATAATCACCCGACAGGATGTCTTCCAAAGTCAATTCATGCGAACTGTCCCGCAGGATCTCAAGCTCGGGTCCGAGCCAGGTCAAGTCCTGGTTGGGCCGGAGGGTAAGGGCTGACAGCTGTGCCGTCCAAAGAGCACAGGCGATCATGATTATTTTTGATAATGCACCCAACATGAAAGTCCTGGTTGCGCGTACACGGGATCTTTTCAAGTATCGGTCGGGGTTTACAGACCTTGATGAGTAAAGACTGGTATGGGTCTGGCTGGATAAAGTGGCAGGGAATTCCCATCAATTCACATCATATCATTCTATGGGAGCTGAGCGGCTACCCGCGACGCGTCCTGCTAGTTTAGGGGCATGGACAACCCTAGCGAGTCGAGGATAAACCCATGAGTCAGGTCATTGAATTGCGTTCGCGGCACTTGCAAATACTTTATAAAGATTTGGCGCCATCGGCGCGGGCCTATTTAAAAAAGCAGGGCTGCAGCGATGCCGATTGCGAAGACTTCGTGCAGGAAGCTTTTCTGCGGCTTTGGAGCAAGCAGCGTCATATACCTGATGGAATGGAAAAGGCTTATCTGCATCGCGTGCTGAAAAATTTATGGATCGACGAATACCGTCGTGAAAAATCAAAAAAAAATTATCTGCGCTGTCTGGATGAAAACGCCTATGAAGTGCCCGCAGCGGATGAACGGCCGGTTCGTGAAGCGCGACGTCTGCTCTGGCAGAAATTATCGGAAGTTTCCCGCGATCCCCGCGCCAGTGCGTTTCTTTTGCAAGTGCGTCACGGCATGAGCCTTGAGCAAATTGCCGCAAGAGAACATTCGAATGTGGGAACGATCGCTGCAAAAATTTCGCGCTACCGCGGTCAGTTCAAAAATAATTTTCAAAAAGCCTGGGAATCTTCTGTGTGGTGTTGAGGGAGGACGGGCCGATTTGACTTCTTCGATGGGATCACGCATAGTAAGGGAAGCCATTTTTGAGTGTTGGTGCGAGGATTCATGCAGTAAAAAATGGGCGTTTTACGCAATCATATCCGTCCTCTAATAAAATATTTTTGCTGGTTTTTTGTAGGAAAAACTGGATTAATGTAGGGTTCACGAGTTATATTTCTTGTTTGGTAGTTGGTGCGACAGGGGTATAATTTTGGGAAGTCCATTCATTGCGAGGAGACCATGCGTACAGAACTGCATCAAAAACTCTTGGCTAATGTGATTCTGAGTACGAAGTCTGAGCCTCTTTCGATTAAGCGTTTACGTCATTCGGCAACAGCGGGCGGAGCGCTCTTTTATCTTGTCGCTTCCTGCGCTGCGGCGCTGGGCCTCCTGGCTTTGGCCTTTACCAAGTGGAACCACGCGTTCTAGTAAAATATCCCCGATCCCGCCATTGGGATCGGGGATGGAGTCACGAACTGCGAACCAGATCCAACACAAATCGTCGGGATGGACGCAGGTATTTCATCGTATGGGCCGCGAGACGATCTTCCACGAATCCAAACTTTCCGTAGATATGATTGGCCGCCTCAAGTTTTGCGCTGGTATGCAGGATAAGAGAGTGCGCCCCCATGTTCTTCGCTTCCGCCAGGGCCTCAGTCAGCATCCGCTGGCCGATCCCGCGGTTTCGATGCCGTCGCGTCACGGCCATCTTTGCGAGTTCAAAGACACCTTTCTGTAAAGCCACCAACGCAAATGTACCTACAATTTCATCACCCAGGCAGGCGAAAAAAATGGCTCCGCCCTCGCTGAGTATGTTTTCGGGATGATCGAGCATCTGTCGATCTTCATCTTCGATACTAAAATATTCTGTCAGCCATTCTTCATTCAAGCTTTTAAAATAAGGGGCCAACACTTTGGAATAGGGCCGGAACTGAAGATCCAGGCTGTGCTTGCGACGATAACGCTCCTGAACCCGTTTGGAAATAGGTTTTTCCTGCAGCAGCTCTTCCATGCTTTCCAAAACGCCGAGAATGTCGATATTCAATTTGGCGAAGAGTTCCTGAAGCTCCTCTTCCAGGGCCTTCCAGACCGGCTGGAGTTCGGGAATCAGAGCCTCGCCCTTGGCCGACAGGGTGATCATGCGCTTGCGCCCATCGCGGCTATTCTTAGCCGATTCAATGAGTCCCGCCTCTTCCATCGACTCAATAATTTTAATGATGGCGGGATGGGAAAGCCCGATCCGGCTCGCCACCTCGGTCACGGGCAGCTCGTGGTGCTCCTGGAGCAAGTAAAAAACGCTAAACCAGCGAGGCTGAAAGTTGATACCCAGGCCTGCATAAATCTGCAGTCCATCCGCTAACATCGCATCACCCAAAGTCTTGATGCGGGTGGCCAGGCTCAGATAACCAAGTTCCTTGAGGAGCGTCATCGCCTCGTCCTTATTTATTTACTGCGTTCACTCTTATCGGTCTTGCCATCTTCGTAAAGACCGCTGAGGCTCACAAGATTGCCTTGGCCATCACGGTTGAACTGCACACGAAAATGATCAAGACCGTCCACGGCAAAGCGATCGTTGTCCAGGGGAATCAAACGACTCTTGCGTGTCCCACGGTTATAAACAAGCTGCTCATTTTCCAGCGCGATGACCCGATCCCCATATTGACCCACATAGGATTTCAGGGTTTCCGCCTTCAAAGTCAAGGGTGATCGCTGCGCCTTCACAGTATCAAGGGCCCAGCTGATGCGTTTTTTGTCATCAGCATCCTTGCTTTTCTTCAGAAGATTTTCGAGCGCCAGGCTGTGGGCTTTGGTCAGCGCCTCTTCGGTCTTGACTTTGACGTCAGGTTCGACGCCCGTGCCTTCCCAGTTGGTTTTGGTGATGGGATTGATGGCCCGACCAAAGGGGATCATGGCCGCGAACTTAATATCTTTGAGGTAATGGAGATTCACAGGATGCGCACCGCCGCCCGTGGTTTCACCGACGAGGGTCGCACGCTTCAGGTTTTTCAGGTTGTAGCTGAATTCCTCGGCCGCCGAGAAGGTGCCGCCGCTGGTCAGGACATAGACCTCTTTATCCAGATAACGCGGCCCCTCCACATGCGCCGCTGTCCAGAACTGCTCTTCGGAATTGGTTTTGCGCACATAAAAGGTATTCAGATGGGTGGGCGAGGCGACGAGATAACTCGTGAGCAGCTGGATCATCGAAGGTGAACCGCCTCCGTTATTGCGAAGGTCGAAGATCAACGCACGGGTGTTGGCCATGTATTTCATGGCGGCGACGGCTGTAGGACCGCCGTATTCCGCCGGCATGAAACCACGCAGGTCGATGTAACCGATATTTCCGGGCAGGATCTCCAGCTTTTTGAAACCGAAATTGCCGCTCGCCATCGCGGCGACTTCCCTGGCTTCGACCGCGGGATTTGTTTCAGGATCGCCGGGATCCTTTTCCCTATAAAAGACATTGATGTGCTTATCGTGGCTGACTTCGATGAGATCGACCTTTAAGCGGTTGGCAAGGATTTCAGGATCGTCGATATCCTTATAACGGCCGTCGGCGAGATTTTTCTTGAGCGCGCTTTCCATTTTCGCAGCGACGTCCGGGAACACATAATTCTCTTTGAACTCCCGGGTCAGAGACTCGACGATTTTGGCGTGATTGAGCCGCTCCTTGGCCACACCAATCGACGGGCTCGATACCGCCCCTGTGACCAGCACCATTCCTAAAAAAGTTAAGAATCCAGGATAATTACGCTTGAACATGGCCGAATTTCCTTACCTGATATCAATGTTACGAATCCAGATACGTAACCTATTACATATCTTATCGACGGAATCCAGAAAAAATCAAGAAAGACCTGTATCCCATGGATAGTCTGGGATAAAAGAGGGAAAACCCTCATGAGCCTTATGGTGAAGGGGTTGGACCTTGATGATGATGTTCAGGAGGATGCGGTTCATGGCGGGAAAGCTTAAAAACTGGTTCGGGACATTGAGCCTCGGGGCCCTGGTCAGCAGCTGCCAAACGACCGATTGGTCGGATGAAGGCGGGGGACGGGTTTATATGAAGGGTCGGGGCGTGGCGAAGTATCATCACTACGATGGCGTCAGCAAATGCAAAACCGCCTTCGGTCTTGATCCCGCCGCCTTTCAGATGCGGGTCACGGCCGCGTCCTCGCAGATCACCAAAAAATTTCCCGCCATGGTCAAAGCCGGTCGCAGGAATGGACCCTATGATGGGACGGCGCGTTGCATTCGGGTGCAGCGTGTGGGCACGAAGAAAACGATCGTGGTGCGGGCCATTGATGTGTGCTGCGGCGGGGATCTGGGCAGTGCCCGCAGCCATCAGCTGGATCTTTCGCGGCAGGCTTTTGAACAGCTCGGGCCGCGCTCGCTCGGCAATCTGCAGGTGAGCTGGGCAGTCGTGGACTGCCCGTCGTCACTCCAGGTTCCAAGCGATGCGGCCGTCTGTGATCAGGACTATTACTTCACACGCTAATCAGGCTTTTTTCACCACGGCCGGCATGTTCACACGGTTATCAAAACTGATGCCCATGGCCTGCGCGATCGCACTGTAGTGATGCTTTTCTTTCATCACGGTGTTCGGCATCGGAGTGCCGGTGACGGGATCAAAGCCATAGGTCAGTCCGGTTCCCGGATCCACGCCACCGAAGATGCTGTTGCCCTTCACCATCGGCGAGATGACCACGACGCCGTTGTTCAGGTGATGGCCGCTGCCGCCGGTCGCGACCTTGTCACGGCCGAATTCGGTGGCGATATAGATCAGCGAACGATCCCACATTTTGCCTTTGGCGGGATCGCCATCGACATCGGTGGCCTTCAGAAGATCAATCAGAGCATCCATGCCTTTCAGAATGTAGCTCCACATCGAGTTCTGCGCGCCGCGGTGATCGACGTGCGACCAGTCGAAGGCGATCGGCGCGTTGGGTGAACCGTTGGCCGTAATCAAAGGACTGTTGCTCGGGCCCACCGAGATCGCGTTGGACAGGCCGTTTTTCGCAGCCAAAAAACCGAGCGCCAGACGCGATTCAAAGGGATCGGTGGCCATGTTGGGGAATTTGCCGCGAACGAGGTTGATATCCGCGGACATGGTGAAACCATACTGAGCAAGGTTGCTCGTGGCCGGGTCGAGCATCATGAGCTTGGTGACCATATCGCCTTTTTCCAGAGCATCAACGATGCGATCACGGTTGACCTGATAGGCGTCGAGCACTTTGGAACCGGCGAACTGTGATTGAAAGCGGGAGACCGATTCCAATTGCTTCCGCAGCTGACGCGCTGCGGCCACATCACCGGCGCCGAGGGAATTGGTCATGCCTTTGAAACCATGGGTGGCGAAGGCGAACATCAAAGGATCCGTGACGGCCTGCGCGCGGGCGCTTTCCGGAACGGTATCATCATCACCGTGCAGGGCGTAGCCACCACCGGCGAGCATCAGGTTGGGAAGCGGACAGCTCTTGCCGAAGGCCAGCGCCACGGCTTCAGCGATCGTGCGGCCACCGTTGATGTTATCACCAGTCATGGCACGCTTGGCGGCAATGATGTGGTTCACGCTCGAAACTTCACAGGTCATGACCATCATATCCGCACCGTGCTTTTGCACGAAGACGGCCTGATCATAACCGTTGCCCAGCGGAATCGCGCCCTGGATGCTGTTCTGCAGCGGCGGCACGGTTTTGAAGGCCGAGCCATTGGGCTGAACGAGGTTATTGTAGGCAGCCGGGCCAGCGGCCTGGGCCAGGAAGCTGTCGACGATGTTGGCGCCACCGAAGGCGCAGATGTTGAAGATATACTTCTTATCCGCCGTGGTCTGGGCCTGCAGCACGGCGCCTGATCCACCCAGGGTGGCTCCCAGAGCTCCGGCTCCACCGATCTTGATCAGCTGACGACGATCGAATTGGGAATTCTTTATTTTCATAAGGTTGCCCTTTTGTCTTTATAAAAAGATGTTTTCAGAACTGGATGCGATCGCATAGCAAAGGCTCAATGCAATCTTATCACCCGCCGTGGCCGTGCCTCCAAACGCGCTGATGGCCTGAAGCTCAGGAGCTTCGGGATCACGGGCGAGAAGACGCCGATAGAGTTCGGTCGCCTGCTGCTTGATCTGGTCATCGCTGGGTTTGGCGGCGGTCAAGGGAAAGTGCTTGAACACGACGGCGTTGGCCCCGAGGCCCGCATCGAGTTCAATGCGACGACTGCAGGCGGCCAGCACCACGCGATCAATGGCGACTGCGGTCAGGACCGTAGGCGTTTGCGCGCGTTCATACTGTCCGTTGATGAAGGGCTCATTGCCACCGAGCACGGTCAGGTGCACCTTGTCGATACACGAATCCTTGCCGAGTTCCAGGCAGACCTGGTCCTTGGTCAAACCCAGACCTTTCACAAGGCCGGATTCAAAGGGACGATAGCGTTTCCATACCAGGGTTTTTCCAGCCTGGGGCAGACCAGGCTTGACGGACCCGGGAGTACCAGGACGGCCGCTGCCATCCACGGGATTGCCGTCGGAATCGGTCTGGGCCGGTGTGCTGCCGCGACCGCTGCTGCGCTTCAAACGATTGCCGGAACACTGTACGATCATCACGCTGATCAAAGTCAGCATTACGAGTTTCTTCATGGCTGACGTCCTCCGAAGGCCAGGCTATCAACGAAGCGATGCAGCATCTTATTCACCGAATAATTATCGGCGGGCAGACCTTGCCAGAGGGCATCGAACTCCGCTTTCTCATGAGCCATGGGTTCGCGGCTCAGAGCCTGGGTGAACATCATGCGGGCTATATTCTTTTTGAAGGCTTCGGAGTTCCGGGCCTTGTCGGCCCAGGTTAAAAGATCAGGAACAGGAGCGCCCATGATCACGCCCTGGTTCGCATAGGCTGTGCGGTTGGCGCGATAGGTTCCGTTGCTGTTGAAGAGGAAGGCCTGCACGGTTTCAATGCCCACGTAACTTGAGAACGAGTAGGCGAGGGGATCGAGCGTACTGTGACAGACCGCGCAATCAGGCTGCGCGACTTTGCGATTGTCGACATCCTTCGGTTCATTGGCGACCGGCATCAGACCTTCGCCCTTGGCGATATCCATGCCGAGGTATTCGCGGTAAACCTGCGAAGCCGTGTTGCGTGGCAGCGGCGAGAACATCGTATAGAAGGCGAGGAACCACTGGGTGGTCATCATCCCGGCCCGGCGCGCGGGATCCAAAGGCTGACCGCCGCCGATCACGATGCGTTGACCGATCTGGGCCTGCTCTTCACGGGCGAGTGCGCCCTCGACCTTGTTGCCGTTGATATCTATGTGATACTGAGCGGACAGGAGTTCCCGCGCATCGCGATCACCGCTCATGATGTACGAGAAAAGACGATAATCGAAGCGATAGTCGGCGATCACCACGTTGCCGCCGAAACCCACCGCGGCGAGCGGCTGAATTTTTTTATCGGCGAGACGCTGCAGCGCCTCGTTTTTCCAGTAGGGCGTATCCAGGCAACGGGTCAGTTCCGTGTGAAGGAGGGGCTTGGGATCGGCCGCCTTACGGATCTGCTCCAGTTCCTCATAGGTCGCGGACTCACCGCAGTAAACACCTTTGAGTCTTTTGTAAGCTTGGACAGGATCGTAGGTGAGCGAGACCTTGGACTCGGGCTTCACGGCCTTGTTACCAGGAGCGCCGCCATTCAGGATCTCGTCGAGGTTTTTCACCCCGTCCCCATCGCTGTCGAGGTTTTCAATCTTATCGAGTGCTTCGAGCAGCACGACATTGATATTGCCGCTCAGGTTCTTGGTCAGGTCTTCACCATAGGGATTCACAGCCGGAGCTGTGGTGTGGCAGATATTACAGGACGCCTGCTGCGTCTCGCAACCCAGCGATTTCGGATACTTCTGACAGAAAATCGGGGTTGATTCTGGGGTAGCTGAGACGGTTCCTGCCAGCATAAGCAGCAGAAGCCAACTCCTCCTAAGAAGGTGACTGATCATCGCGTATGTCCTCATGTCCTTGGCCTGGCTTTTATTTAACGCCCTACCGCATCGGCAAAGGATGGACAAACCTTGAGTAAGTTTCTTTTTCAGTTGAGTTTTGTGAGTTTACCCAGGGGATTAGGTAACCCGAATGGATGGGGTGAGGCCCCTAGTGGGCCCCGGTATCGCTGTCGAGAGCCTGCATACGGCGCAGCTCGCCCGGGTCCAGATGCGATTGGCCATAAGCCTCAAGCTGGGCTTTTTTCTCGCCCTCGGACAGATCAGGGCGCGCCGACAGTCGGGCCTTCTCGGCCAGCCAGTCCTCGCGTTTTTGTTCCCAGCTTTGGCGCTCCTGCTCGACTGCGGCCAGCCGATCGAGGGCGTTGTCACCAAAACGCTGGCGGATCGCATCGGCGCCCTCAGCATCCAGTGACTCGATCGGTTGGCGCGCGAGTTGTTTAATATCGAGCCACGCAAAGGTTTGTTTGCGTATCTCCCTTTGCTGAGGAGACAGAAGGCTCTCCGCAGCGTCCAAGGCCGCTTTCTTTTCCGCTTCATTCAGATCGGGATTGGTGCTGATCTTCATCCGTTCCAATTGAAACGCTTCATACTGCTCCTGGTCCTGATAGAAGGCTTCGCTCAAAGCGTCACCCAGATATTCGCGCCGCAGATTGCGCCTTTCTTCCAGGACGGATGCCACCTGCTCACTCGCCTTCAGATCGCGCTCCGTCCATTCCTCGGCGTATTTGGCTTCGGCGTTGATGAGCGCGACATACTGATCGAAGAGAGCCAGAGCCTCCTGCACGACGGTGCCGGGCTGGGAAGCTTCCAGATGCTGCCGCAGGAGCGCACGGATGCTTTCATTATCCATGCGTCCTCTGAGGCTTAAATAGTAATCAAAGAGCCGCCGCACATCACGATGCAGTATGATGCGGCCCTTGTCATCGACGCGAATGCCGCCATTGACATCGGTTCCTTCGAGGGAGGGATGCGGTGCCGGGGCGTTTTCAATCGGGGCGCTGGTCACCGCCCGAGGCTGAGTCGCGGGCGGGGCATCAGGGCGCACAGCCCAGCTCCCGTCCGTGTCCGCGGGAGCTGCCGCAAGCGGCTCAGAAGGATCCGCTTGCGGCTCGCGCCGACTGATGACGATGAGGGCAAGGATCAGGAGACTGGCAAGCATCCCGGCCCGACCCATGAATCGCCGCTTCATCAGTGACCCGCCTTCTGCAGGCGATTGGCGTTCTGAACATACAGGGTTGGGATATCAATGCCGCTGCGCACAAGGCCGAAGGCCTGGTTGATCGCATCGAAATGATTCAATGGATAAAAGCCTTCCGTGAGTTGTCCGAGCGGATGGCCGCAGCTGCGCACGAGGCCATCCCAAATGCGGGCGTTGCTTGGGAAGAAGATTTTCACCACGGGCACAAGGACGGAATCCAGAGGATCGACCCGGTTGGTGACGACATCCACGCCGCCCCAGGAAAAATAGGAGACGTTATTCACCAAGGCGGGACCGCTGATGCCTTTATAGAGCTTGCCCTTTTCCTGCAGCTCACAGTTCATTTCGGAAAGCGCCTCGGGGAACTGGGCATTGAATTTATCCAGAGCCTTTGTGCCGGCTGCCTGTACAAGGTCCTCGGCGATCTGCACGCCGCGGTAGGCGCTATTGTAGGAACCATCCTTCGAAGAGGTCGAAAAAATATCGAGGGCGGAAAAAACCGTCGAAAGTGTGACGTTGGCGACCCATTTCAGAAGAATATGTTTGTTCAGAAAGGCATAAAGGTTGTCCGCGAACTCGGTGCCTTCATTCATACAGGTCACGCAGTTGACGGACTCGATCCACTCGGGCTTCAGACTGGCCACATAACGTGCGGCCGGACCGCCCTGACTATGCGCGATCAGATTCACGCGCGAGGCACCCGTGAGCGCCCGAATCTGCCGGATGTCTTCCAGCAATTCCTCGCCACGACGGACGTTCGAAGCGGAGCTGCTCAGGTTCGTGACGTAGACTTCCGCGCCCTGACGCCGCAACTCGTCAGTGATGCCATACCAATAATCGACGACGCCGAGGACGTTGTCGAAGGCAAAGGCGCCAGGCACCATAACAATAGGGTAGCGGGTTTTGGCGTAATTATCGCTGCCAGCATGGGCGGACGCTGTGGCGACAACAAGCGTGAAAAGGCTGCAAATCATGGTTTTTAACCATGCCTTGACGTCGAATCCGGTTGTGGAAAGGCCTGACATATAATCCCCCTTAGTTAGGCTTATTTCGATCCCGGTTTTCATAAGTAGAAGTGCTGAGTTTGTTCTAGAGCAAGACTTGATGGTTTGCAATTTCGTTTCGGCCTCTTACGTTTTTCTGAACTGTCCTGTATCGCCTGCACCGCGCAGAATTTATGAGACTGTTTGCATAGAGTGACAGAGCGTCATCTCATGTGGATGGCTGGCCAATCCCATCAGGACGGGATTTTGCCGGAGCACCATTTCGTAGGAGATTACAGACGTAAGCCATAAAATGGCGGAATTCTCACGCCGATCAGGGTTTCCGAAATGTAGGAAATTTTGTGAGTTGCAGAATGGTTGTCTTTTCACAGTAGGGCGGATAAAAAGCCTTTTACTTTTCCACGAAACCGGGAGTTCTCATGTCGGCCGCTGCACAAATGAACAAGACAGCCGGTGGTTTTCCGCCGCAGATCCCCTACATCATCGGAAACGAAGCCTGCGAGCGGTTTTCGTTCTATGGGATGCGTAATATCCTGACGGCTTTTTTGGTGAGTCATCTTTTGTTGGACGTTGCAGTCTCCGAACGTGAGGTCGCGGCCAAGGAAATCTTTCACATCTTCGTGATGGGTGTTTATTTTTTTCCGCTGCTCGGCGGCTGGCTCGCGGACCGCTTCCTGGGGAAGTATCGTACCATTTTTTGGTTGAGCCTTCTTTACTGCGTGGGTCACCTCTGTCTGGCGCTCTTTGAAGCCCAGAAGTCGGGTTTTTATCTGGGTCTCTTTCTGATCGCCCTGGGGTCCGGGGGGATCAAGCCCTGCGTGTCGTCCTTCGTCGGCGATCAGTTCGATCAGAGCAACAAGGATAAGGCTCGGGTGGTCTTTGATATCTTTTATTGGAGTATCAACTTCGGGTCCTTCTTCGCCTCGCTCCTGATTCCTTTGATCCTGGATCGCGCCGGTCCGGGCTGGGCTTTTGGAATTCCGGGTGTGCTGATGGCTCTGGCCACCTTTGTGTTCTGGCTCGGTCGCAAGCAGTATCGCGTCACGGCCCCGGCGGCCGCGGATCCTCATTCTTTCATGCGCGTAGTTTATAGTGCTCTTTTCCGTTCGCAGGGGGCCCGCACGGGAACCGTACTGGCCTTTATCGGCGTCCTGCTCGCTGTCGTTTCCGTCCTGTGCTGGCCGATGCTGGGCGTGGTCGCGGCCGTGTGCCTTGCCCTTGTCATGCTCCTTCTGTTCGGGGGAATTGGCGCCTGGATGCAGCTCGATCAGGCGCGGGCTCTGCATCCGGCCGATGCCGTGGAAGGTGTGCGGGCGGTTTTGCGCGTGCTCGTCATCTTTGGACTCGTGACGCCGTTCTGGTCGCTCTTCGATCAAAAAGCTTCGACCTGGATTCTGCAGGCGCGGGTGATGGAACTGCCAGGCTGGTCATGGCTTACGAGTGCTTCTCAGATGCAGGCCTTGAATCCTTTGCTCGTGGTCCTGCTCATTCCTTTCAATAACCTTGTTCTTTATCCCTTCCTCGCGCGTCGGGGGATTGTGTTCTCGCCTCTGCGCCGCATGACCTTTGGTATCGTGCTGTCGGGGCTTTCGTGGGTCGTGGTCGGTGCGTTTCAGTTGGCCATCGATCAGGGGGCGCAGCTTTCCATTCTGTGGCAGGTGCTGCCTTATATTATCCTGACTCTGGCGGAAGTCTTCGTCTCGGCCACGGGACTTGAATTCGCGTATAGCCAGGCGCCGGCGCGGATGAAGGGTGTGATCATGAGCTTTTGGAGTCTTTCCGTAACGATCGGCAGCCTTTGGGTGCTGCTCGTGAATGTTGGCGTGAAATCCGAGAGTCTGACCCAGGCCGTCAGCGCCGGTGGCATCAGCGTGACTGCCTTCCAGATGTTCTTCTTTGCAGGTTTTGCGTTCCTGGCAGCGCTGGCCTTCGGTCTTTATGCGAAGCGTTATCCGGTGGCCGATCATTACCTGAAAACTTGAGCTTTGGTCCAATTTTAAGAAGTCCCAGGGATGTGGCGCATATCTCTGGGCAGTTTTCCATGAATCTCCGCTCTATGTCTCTCCATAAAACCCGGCACGCTTGTTGCTTTTACTGGAACTGTGGTTGTTCCTTTTCCAGTAGTTGTTGATTGCGCTCCTCCTGAACCAGCTCAAGCGGAAGTTGTATGTATCGAAAAATACTGTCTCGATATCTTGTATGGGCTACAATGTTCCTCACTTTTTTAGCCTCCGCATGTGGAATTTTTTCTAATAAGTACGAAACGATAAGTCTGGAGTGCCAGCTATCATCCCCCGACTCCAAGGCACGCTTTCTCAAGGTCGTAGACCAGGATGGAAGTGACTTGGATTCTGACGCTCGACTGTTTCTGCAGACACAGCTGGTTACCGATTCTGGACTAAGCTTTCAACCTCAAGTCACTGCCAAAGGTTGCATTCAATTGCCTGATTCAGCCGGTCGCCTCATGGTCTCGGCTCCCCTTCGTCAATCCTCTTTGTTTTTTGCATTTAAAGAATCCTCACCGTTTCTCATCAAGGCTGCACTCGTCAAAAGTCCGACGATCAAAGTTTCAACACCATGTACTTCTGAAGGTTTTTTTGCCAGCAACAAGCTGCCCCGGCAGTGGAGCTTTGACACTTCGGGTGATCTCCAAGGTACCAGGATTACTGTTCGAGCCATAAAAGCATCTGGCGAAAAGTCTTTTGAGATTTTTAATAAGGATTTTGGAGAATCCCGTCTCAATTTGCCTGAAGAATGGGATCTTCGGGACCTTCCTGAAGGTCTGTATCGACTTGAAGCGACCTATCAGGACCTTCAGAATGGCTTCGGAGTCGTTCCGCAGCTCTTGAACGATGGAAGTGACTGTAGCTTGACCGTCCTCCGCAATAAGCCATCTCTGGTTTACCGTGCTGCGACAGGTAAGTCCTTTCAGGTCGTTGGTCTGGATGCAGCCCTCCCTTGGGCGACTGATAATGCGCGCTCTACTATTTACTCTTGTATGGAAGAACGTTCAGAAGCTGCTGTTATTCCGAATGAGCTGCCCTGTCAACCTCGAGGAGTTTGCAGCAACCTCAATGCTTTTGAAGCCAGCACATCCATAGTGGGAAAGAAAGCGGGAATCTATGACGTCTTTCTTTTTAGCCGTGATAGGGCTTCCAACCAAAGTGATCTCGCCTGTCAGACTGTTGTGTTCTCCGAACGCTCGCCTGAAATTCGATTGCAGTGGAAAATTGATGAATGGAATCAAGATGGTGCTATCTTGAAAACCCCGCAACTTCTGTATAACGCGGAAGTAAGTATGAGACATCCCCAGGTCGAGCGGAAGCTATTGGAGGATACTCTTAAATGTAAGGTTGATTTCTTGCTGCCTGATAAAGAAGTTGTTTCAGGACGCAATGTGCTGTGTACAACGGGGCGTTGCGCTGGGCAACCCATGGGAGATTTTGTTCCCTGTGATTCCAAAGTTCAATTTTCGTTGGTCAATGCCTGGAAGCAGGAAATAATTGGTGACGCCACTCTGCGGCTGCAAGTTAAAGCTAGTGACGGGGGAAGCCAGGAAGCGGTTGCGAATCGCTATTTGATTCTCAACAGCAGCAAGTGGAAGTTTGATACTTTTGCTGCTCCTAACGCTCAACCGCGGTTTTCTCCAGATAGATTAGCCGTCGATTCTAAAGGTCAGATACTTGCCTGGTCCTATAACGGTGGTTTTTGGCGATTTGATGGAACATCCTGGATAGACGATAATATAGACTGGCTCAAATCGGCTGCGAGTGTTTCGTTTTTCACCGATGACCAGGGACAGGTTTTTGCGAATGTCTTCTATTCGAACGCCGATGGCATCTATAATGAGATATTACTACAAAGGAAAGATGATGCCTGGAGCTATCGCTTGATCCAGAAGGATCAAGTGGAAAATCTGAGCGTCAAATGTAGAGGCAAACCGTTCATCGAACAGGGTATGGCTTGCTCGGTTGGAGGACAGCTTCAGCTCATCCGGGGTGAGGTCACCACGGAGATTGAAACTTCTCCTACGATCAATGGACAAGCCTGTCCTATTCCACTGGAGAGCCTCTTTGAGAGCCAGAAGGTGGGACTTTGGGCAGTCTGCAATACAGAGATCATTCAGTACGTTAACCAAAAGTGGGTGTCCCGGGCGGTCGTAGATAAACCTGAAAATTTTGTCCAAAGCTACATTGGCTTTGATTCCGAAGCCCGGGTCTGGATCAGTCTTAGCAATCAACGAAGTTTCTCCCTCGGATTTTTCGAAGGTGATCAGTATCGTTCGGTCTCTGTAGAAGGACTCCCCGCAAGAAGGCCTTATGGTGAGATGGGCTTTGCGATTCATGAAGGCAGGGCTTATTTTGGTGTACACTACTGGAATGGTCAACTGAAGCAGTGGATAGCCAGTTTTGAGAATTGGAAGCCACTGTTCGAAACGGTCCCAAAAATTGAGTCTGTCCCAGGACTCGATTTCCCTGTTTGGAAGCCTGATTTGCGTACGACGATATTGCTGCAGGGCTCAACTCCACTTGTTTTGAGCGATTCGTTTCCCCAAATTGATGGACGCTTTGATCTGCGCTGGT